>DUHF01000315.1 GCA_013331015.1 Methanoregula sp. | reverse complement strand
GGGGCCGGGCCGGCCGGGCTCTTCTGCGCCATCCATGCCGCCGCGGGGGGTATCCGGACTCTCGTGCTTGAAAAGAATGCAGAGCCCGCAGCCAAGCTCCTGCTCTCCGGTACCGGGCAGTGCAACCTCACGCATGACGGGGATATCCGTGAGTTCGTTACGCATTACGGGGACCACGGGAAATTTGTAAAACCGGCCCTGATGTCCTGCCAGAACCGGCAGCTGATGGATTTCTTCCGCGAGCGCGGTCTTGCCCTGATGACCGAACCAAACGGGAAGGTCTTTCCTGCGACCCGGAAGTCTGCGGATGTGCTTGCCGTCCTCCTTTCCGAATGCAAATCAGCGGGTGTGACCATCCATAGCAGTGAGCCGGTGACCGGCATTGTCCGTCACGGCGATGCATTCACGGTTACCACCGCCTCCGCATCGTACCAGGCAGGGTCGGTTGTCATCACTACCGGAGGNNGAACTCGGCCAGCCGGTAACGGAGATTGCCCCCGCACTGACCCCGCTTCTCATCCGGCCGTTCCCGTTTGCGGCGCTTGCCGGGATCTCGTTTGAGAACATGCACTTCACGGTCTGGCGTAACGGGAAGAAGGTCTCGGATCACACGGGCGATGTCCTCTTCACCCATCTCGGTCTCTCCGGCCCGGGTATCCTCGATGCTTCAAGGGGGATCGTGCCTGGAGATACGGTGAGGCTCTCGTTTGCCGGGCCGATGCGGCGCGAGGAGTTTGCCGCTGAGCTTGCGCAGCGGGCCGCAGAGAACCCGGGCTGGCAGATCGGCACGATCCTTGCCAAGTACCCGATTCCCGAACGGCTGAACCGGAAACTCCTCGCTCTTTCGGGTATCCCGGACGATCTCACCTGCGCCCACTTCTCTTCAGAGAAACGCTCCGCGCTCATCACGAACTGCACGGAATTCCCGCTCGTTGTCACTGCGCTCGGGGAATTTAAAATCGCGATGGCGACAAGGGGCGGGGTTGCGCTGGATGGCGTGAATGCCAAAACCATGGAATCGAAGATCGTGCCCGGCCTTTTCTTTGCCGGCGAGGTGCTGGACATCGATGGCGATACCGGGGGATACAACCTCCAGGCCGCGTTCTCTACAGGCTACCTTGCAGCGCAGGGGATCCGGAAGCGGTGCGGCACCTGAGGGATAATGTCGGCGTGCTGAAGAAAAAATCCCCGTGCAGGATGACACAACCTTTTATAGTACCGGAGAGGACTATCTCAAAAACAAACCCTGCTCCCCCCGTGCTGCGTGATCCTGTATGGCCCCGGTAAATCCCCGAATCCTCTCATCGGTTCTCATCGTCCTCTTCCTGCTCTTAACCATAGGTATGGTCTATTCGCTCTCGGTTGAGACCCATATGGCACTCAAAGGGGCAGTCCAGGACAAACTCATCACCGTAGCCAGCATCACCGCATCGCAGATTGACGGGGATGCTTTTTTGCAGATCGGGCCCGGAGACGAGAATACACCGGAGTTTATCCGGGTCCGCGACCAGCTCCGTTCCATGAAGGAAGCAACGACCGATATCCGGTATATCTATACCATGCGGAAGAATGGGGACATCATTGCGTTTGTCGTTGATGCCGATTACGGGTCTGACCCGGATGCTCCCTATATCGATGACCCGTACCCGGAAGCAGAGCCGGAGATGTATGCCGGGTTCATTGCGCCATCAGCAAACCGGGAGTTTACGACCGATGAATGGGGCACGGTCCTCTCCGGTTTCTCCCCCATCCGCGACCGGGCCGGAAACGTGGTCGGCATTGTTGGCGTTGACATGGACAGTTCGGTGGTGAGTGCCCAGATTGATTACCTGAACCTCTTCTTCTACGGGATCGGGATCATTTCATTGATTGCCGTAGTATCCGCAATCATTGTCATTGAACGCCGGCGGGTGATCGATGCCCGGAGGGTCGAGGAGAGCGAGCGGAAGTACCGGCTCCTCTTTGAGCGGGCTGCCGATGCAATCTTCCTCCTTGAGGCTGAGGGAGAGGGACAGGGTGCGATCCTCTCAGCCAACCGGGCTGCAGCTCGTATGCACGGCTATTCTGAAGAAGAACTCCTGCGGATGAACCTGCGCGACATCGAAACACCGGAGACAGGAGAGCAGATCGGGGACCGGTTCAACATAATCTTAAAAGGTACCTGGCTTCAGGGCGAAGCTACCCACCTGAAACAGGACAGGACGGTATTTTCGGTCGAGTTTTCGGCAGGGCTTCTGGATCTCGGGCAGAAGAGGGTGATCATTACCATCTGCCGTGATATCACCGATCGGAAGAAATCCGATGATGCGCTCCGGCAGGTCACAGAAAAACTCAACCTGCTCAATGCCGTCACGTTCAATGACATCCAGAATGCTCTCTTCACGCTCAACGGGTACCTCTCCTTAAGCAAGTCCCTTGCCAAAGACGAGAAACTCACCCGAACCCTTGACCGGGCAGAAGAGTCGTTAAAGAAAGTTTCTCGTTCCTTGAATTTTGCAAAGAGTTACCAGGATCTCGGGGCAAAACCTCCCCGGTGGCAGGAGGTTAACCAGGTCTTCATCTTAGGCATCTCGCACCTGGATTTTTCCAAACTTGAGCGGAGCGTTCACCTGGACAATCTCGAGATCTTTGCCGATTCGCTGCTTGAACGTGTCTTCCTCTCGCTTGCCGACAACGTGCTGCGGCATGCGGGCACGGCAACGAGAGTGACCCTTGATTACCGGCGATCGGGTGAGAACCTCATCCTTGTCTTTGCCGATAACGGGCAGGGGATCTCGTATGACCGGAAAGAGATGATCTTTGAGCGGGGCTCTGGCTCCCAGAAAGGTCTCGAACTATTCCTGATCCGGGAGATCCTCGGGATCACCGGCATCACCATTACCGAAACCGGCGAGCCCGGGTCAGGCGCCCGGTTTGAGATGGTTATCCCGAAAGGCGGGTACAGGTTTTTGCCGGATACATCCTGATACCCCTTTTGCATGCCCTGCCGGGGGATGCAGTCCGCCCGAACCTCTTCTCCGTCGTAGATTCACTCCCGGGGCCCGTGCCGGAAGGTGAATTTCATGCAAAAACACCCTATTTATGTACAAGGGTTTTGAAAATGCGGGCGCTGTAGAAATCATCATGGTGCGCACTCAAGCAAAATTTGCGAAGGTGACCCCTTCTCTCCCAAGAGAGGGGGAGGAAACATGCGGGGGCAAGCCCCCAACCCCCCCATTCCTGATGAAAATTTTTCACCAGGGTCCCCATCCACGGCCATGCTCTACGGGGCGAGGGTCGATGAGACCCCGAGCGCCCGTGGTCCCATCGTAATACAATATAAGATTTCTTTTAGCATTTCCCATGAAAATCACAAAAAAAGATGATGGGGGCAAAATGCCCCCAAACCCCCGTTTGCGATGAACGGCCGCCGACCAAAAAGGGCGCCTGTGCGGCGGCTTCAATGAGAGGTATTCCTGGTACGGTAATTTTGCCCCGCCGTGCCCCGTGAGGGGCCCTCGCGGCGGGGGACCATCCCTTTGTCCAATACTCCTGATTTTCATCATTCGGGTGTGAACACACGTTCATGCCTGTTTCTACAGAGTAAAAATACACAATACCCGCTCCGTTCAGACCAATCGGACGGTTACCCCAAGGCCGTCAAAATCCTTAATAATCCTATTACATTTACCGATCTCATGGGTGGTGGGAGGTAGTGCCCGGGACGGGGACAATGAGGGGGTGAATCGATTCCGGAGACTGACTGGCTGGATTTTTTTAAAAACCGGCCGGAACCGGGCAGTTTTACCCAGACAGCGTGCAATGCATCATCATCTAATGTTTGAAAGATAACATTATAGACAGAAGATCTCAAATGACAGGGGGTTGCC
>DUHF01000219.1 GCA_013331015.1 Methanoregula sp. | reverse complement strand
AACCCGCAGTTCCGGGTGCTCCTCTCCTTCAACACCGCAATCCTGCCGGATGCCGCCGAGATCTTAAAAAATCCACTCTATAAACAGGTGAAGGTCTTTGAAGGGCGGGTCATCTACCAGCTCATCGACCAGTATCTTGAGTGGCGCGACGAGCAGAAACGCCTGCAGGAGAAGCAGCGGTTCGAGCACGTGGTGATGCCGGCCAAGATCCGGCTGCTGCCGGACTGCGTCTTCCGCCAGAGCAACCCGGCAGTGGTCGGAGTACGGGTACTGGGCGGCAAACTGCGCAGCGATGTGAACCTGATCCACCTGGACGGGAAGAAGGTCGGGCACTTAAAGACCATGCAGCTCCGGCAGGAGACGATCCGCGAGGCTGATGTCGGGCTTGAGTTGGCGATCTCTATCGAGGGCGCAACGGTCGGACGGCAGGTGAGCGTGGGGGATGACCTGTTCGTGGACGTTCCCGAGCGCCACGTGAAGGTGCTCGAGCGCGAGATGATAAAGACGCTCAATACCACCACGCAGGAGATCCTTGAGGAGTACACGACGATGCGGCGTAAAGCTGATCCCTTCTGGGGCAAGTGACCCGGTGGTGCACGCACGCGGACGCGAGGATTTAAGAGCGTACCGGTATAATAAAATGGGTACTTCTCATGTGTAGGCGTATCTGCCGGCAGCCGGAGACGTGAAGGGAAATTCCGATACGGGGATTTCCTGGATAATTAAAAATAATACGGAGCAAACAGCATGGTCGAGTTTAAAGTTGTTGTATCAGACCCCAAGACCGGTCGCGCTTACAATGTTGACGCCAGTGGCGGTGCAGCAGGGGCGATCGTGGGCAAGAGTATCGGAGACGAAGTCGACGCAGGGAGCCTCGGGCTTTCCGGCTACAAGATCAGGATTACCGGGGCATCTGACCGGACCGGGACTACCGCAAAGAAGGGCATCCCCGGTGCAGGCAGGAGAAAACTTCTCCTTGCAGGCGGGATCGGGTTCAACCCGGTCATGGACGGCGAACGCCGGAGAAAGACCGTCCGCGCAAGCGAGATCACCCAGGACTTTGTGCAGATCAATGCACTGGTGACGACCTACGGCGAGAAGACGCTTGATGAGCTCTTCCCGAAGGTCGAGGGTGAGAAGAAGGAAGTCAAGAAGAAGACCCGGTAATATCAATCCGATACTTTTTTTTAATCCGTTAATTGCCCGGTTTTTGGCGCTTTCAAGCGGCAATCGGGAAAAAGAAAAAAATCAGAGTGCGTAGTCAACCCTGACTTCGCCATTTGGGGAGGTATTCTTATCGAACTTGAGGACTTTGCCATCCTTCCATATCTCGACCATCAGTTCATGGGGTTTTGTGGAACTGTCGGTCTTCCTGAACATGGCAGAGACGGTCCCGTTCGCATTCTCGATCTCGTAAACGCGATCGCCCGAATCCCGGGCATCCATCATTTCTCCTTCCATCCCGTACTGTCCCGAGAAACTGCCAAGGTAACTCACCTTGACAAATACTCCCTGCGCCGGCACGGTAACGGTAGGTTGTTCCTTGATGGCTGACGGATCGATGGTCCCGCTGACCACCGTTGAAGATCCACTGCCCGCGCCACTTGTTCCCAAAGGGTTTCCTGCTTCGGGAGTTCCGGCAGCACCTCCGCTGCCTAAAAAGAAAAATACGGCAATACCAATGACCGCAATCACACCGACAACTGCCGCAATAATTACCCAGGGTTGATCCCATGGATCGTTTCTTCTTCGTCCGTGTCTCATCTAATCCTCCTTCTTGAGTTTTTCACTGGTAAATAATGAAATAATAAACCAAAAATACTTTCTGCCTGTTTTTGCATTCTGCACCATGAAATGTGCTGGTGACAAAGAGCTCTTGCGCAAGCACGGCACTTATGATTTCCGGAGGGACTGGGTGAGACCGGCCTGCAGGTCTTCGAAGGGGACCTGCTCCTTTTTTGCCAGCAGGACCAGCGCGGCCGGTGGCAGGAGGTTTCCGTCAAACCGGTCCCGGATAATCCGGTTGATCTCGGCCACGACCTCGGTCTCCTCCTGGTTCTTTGCCCGGGCTATGCGGGCGATGAGTTCCGCGGAGGGATCGTGCTGCTCGAAGACGGCCGAAGTGGGTTTGAAGCCGATGGGGATGGTAATTTCAGCTATGTCGAAGAGGGGGGAAAAAACCCCGTTCTCCTGCCGTATGAGCCGCTCCTCTTCAGCCCTGCGCAGGAGGAGATTTGCCTGCTCGGTGCTCATCCATTTCCGGTCGAGCGCGTAATAATAGACCAGCTCGTTCTTGCGCATCCCGGTCTTCCGGGTGTGCCTGAACGGTGCGGCAACCGTGATCCGGAACGTCACTTTCCGGCACCCAGCAGGATATTTTTCATATCAAGCGCATCGAGACCGTCCCCCCGGCCTTCCTTTGCGATATCGATATCCGTCCGCGAGACCTGATCGCTGAGACGCAGGTAGAAGATATCATTGGCAATCGGAACCCTTCCCCCGCCACGGAGGGCAAGGGCAAGAACCGAGACCCTGAAGTCGACCGCTTCCGTGATGACACCGGGGCGCAGGACTTCAGGGGTGATCTCCCCGAATGTGGCGCGATCGTGCGCAATTTCAACCCGGGTCTTCACCTTGACAAGCTCCTTTCCGGTCGTCTTGGTCGATTCCTCGTTATCCAGGCCCGCAATATACTTTAAGGTCTCGTTGAACGGCATGCCCATCGCAAACGAGAGATCCACTCGCTGGGGAAACCGATAATAGATCTTTCGCATAGATCTGCATTTGCAGTTCTTTGATGAAAAAAGATTGCTGGGAATAAGATTATTCGAGTAAGAGCGCGTTGATGATGCCGTCCTGGCCGGGGCGGCTGGTGATCTTTGCGTGCCCGAGCTCGGTCTTGATGACGGCTCCCTTGGTGAGCAGATTCCGGCGGACAAAGTTCGGGTTTGCGGTGTTCTTCTCAACGGTTTCAATCCTGACCTTCTTCGTCTCGCCGTTTGCGGGGTTGGTCACGTTGGCGTAGCTGGCGCGGAGCGCACGGATCTTCTCGTTACCGCCGGTTGTGCGGATGATCCGGATCCTGTCTTCACCGATATGGGTATCTGCGGGTGCAAGACCGATCTCTGTTCTGCGCTTCATTGCTGCCGGGCGGCGCCTGCCACCGGTCACTTTTCGTACGGATTCTCCCTGCCACTGCATGGTTTCACTCTCACCAGATATTCTGCGGAACCAGTGTCCCGAAGATGGTGCTCTATATATTGACTTCTGCGTTATTTATAGTACTACCCGTTCTTTGGGAAAAAAGAATTTTTATGCAAGGATTGCGTCGAGCAGCGCCGCAACCCCGTCACCGGTTTTGAGGTTTGTCCGGAAGACCGGCATGCCCGGATTATAGCGTGCTATGTCCTTTTGCATGCGATCAAGGTCGGATCCTACGAGCGGCGCAAGGTCAACCTTGTTGATGACCCCGATAGTACAGTCCCGGAACATCATCGGGTGCTTGTTGACCACATCGTCACCCTCGGTGGAACTGACAACCACGATCCGTTTTTCTGCACCGAGCCGGAAATCGGTGGGGCAGACCATGTTCCCGACATTCTCGATGAAGAGGACATCGATCTCATCGAGCGGGAGGTGATCAATTGCGTGTTGCACCAGCCGGGCGTCAAGGTGACATTCTTTCCCGGTATTCGCGTTGAACGCGGGAATGCCCGTGGCAACAATCCGCCGGAAGTCGTCGTCCCCGTACACATCACCGGCAATTGCGCCGGCTCTGAGCCCTTTTTGTACAAGGAGCGGGACGAGCCGCTCGATGAGTGCAGTCTTACCCGAACCGATTGCTCCGAGCAGGTCGAAGGCCCGTACGCCGTGCGCTTTCAGGTGCTTCGCGTTCCCGTCAGCAAGAGTGTTGTTGACGTCGTAGATATCCTTCTCCAGCCGGACGTCGATGTGATGCATGCTCAGAAGGTAGGAGCGTACACTGTTTATACCTTGACCCACAAACGATCCTGCAATGGCAGAAGGCGAGTGCATCCTATATCCCTGCTACTTCAATGCAGCATATACCCGGGCTGAGGGGCGGAAGGTCCCGCGCAGCCTCGGCACGAAGGGGCCAGTGCTCACGGATCTTGAGCGCGCCTTAAGTAAGGCCGGGGTTGCCTTCCGGGTGGAAGAACATCATCACCCGGCCCACTGGGCACGCCGAGAAGGTCGCGTGGTTGCCGAATGGAACGGGAGTAAATCGGGTCTTATGAAGAAGGTAGCCCAGAAACTGGAAGTCCGGCGGTGAGCGGCATGTACGACCTGCACACCCACTCCATTCTTTCCGATGGCGAGATGCTCCCCACCGAACTGATCCGGCGGATGGCTGTCGCCGGGTATACCACGGTTGGCGTCACCGACCACGTGGACCTCTCCAATGCAGGATCCATCCTCTCATCCCTGAGGCTCGTCCGGGAATCGGCAGAGTTGTACGGGGTCCGGCTTCTCTGTGGAGTCGAGATCACCCATGTTCCGCCAACCCAGATCGAGAGCGTGGCAAAAAGGGTAAAATCCCAGGGTGCGGATATCGTGGTCGTCCATGGCGAGACACCGGTTGAGCCTGTCGCGGAAGGAACGAACCATGCGGCCTGTTCCTGCAAGTACGTGAACGTGCTCGCCCACCCGGGGCTCGTCACGCTTAAGGATGCAAAGCTCGCCGCAGAGAACGGGATTGCCCTTGAGATCACCTCACGCAGCGGGCATAACCGCACTAACGGCCATGTTGCCCGCATTGCCCGGGAAGCCGGGTGCCGGCTTGTTGTCGATTCCGACGCGCACGCACCTCACGATATTCCGGACAAACGCGCGAAATTTATCGTGGCCAAAGGGGCCGGATTGACCGATGCGGAGTGTAAAGAGGTTCTATCTTTAAATATCGACCGCTTCCTCAGTGCATAAAAATTCTATTTATACTTTCACGCAACGTTTAAATACCGAAACCGCACACATATATAGATTACTAAAAAATTTTAGTACCATCATTGTATACCCGAGGTTATGTGTGAAAGTTGTTGGTCGAGCGATGAGCACCGTTGGCGACCGGATGCTCATCATCCAGTGCGATGCCGCCCAGCTTCCTGCTTTGTACAGCGAGGTTACTGACCGGAGGATGAAACCGGTCGGGAAGATACTTGACCTCTTTGGAAATGTGAAAGCGCCCTATGCCGCTGTCCTCTGCCGGGAAAAATGCACTGTCCAGCCCAACGAGAAACTCTTTGCCAGAGGATAAATCAAGACGTGCGGGATACAAAATGAAAAAAACCATCAGGTGATTGTGGATGCAGGAAGTAGAGAGATTAAAGGTCCTCCAGTCCGAGCGGGAAGCGCTCAAGACCCGGACAAAACAAAAAGAGCAGGAAAAGAAAGCCGAGAACCACACCGAGACGGTCTGTCCCGAATGTGGCGGCCGGCAACTTGTCCACGACTACGAGCGGGCAGAACTGGTCTGCCAGAGCTGCGGGCTTGTCATCGATGACGATTTCATCGACCGCGGCCCCGAATGGCGTGCATTCGACCACGACCAGCGGATGAAGCGGTCAAGAGTCGGCGCCCCGATGACGTTCACGATCCACGACAAGGGTCTCTCGACCATGATCGACTGGCGCAACCGGGACTCATACGGCAGGGCAATCTCTTCAAAGAACCGTGCCCAGCTCTACCGTCTCCGCAAATGGCAGCGCCGTATCCGTGTCAGCAACGCAACCGAGCGGAACCTCGCATTCGCACTCTCGGAACTGGACCGGATGGCCTCGGCACTGGGTCTCCCGCGGAACGTGCGTGAGACCGCAGCAGTCGTGTACCGTGACGCGGTTGACAAGAACCTCATCCGCGGCCGGAGTATCGAAGGTGTTGCCGCAGCAGCCCTCTATGCAGCCTGCCGCCAGTGCAGCGTGCCCCGGACGCTCGATGAGATCGCCGAAGTGTCCCGGGTTTCCCGGAAGGAGATCGGCAGGACCTACCGGTTCATCTCCCGCGAACTGGGTTTGAAGCTCCTCCCGACCTCGCCTATCGATTACGTGCCGCGGTTCTGCTCGGGTCTCACCCTCAAGGGAGAGGTCCAGAGCCGTGCGGTCGAGATCCTCCGGCAGGCAGGCGAGCGCGAACTGACAAGCGGGCGGGGACCCACCGGGGTTGCAGCAGCGGCAATCTACATCTCCTCCATTCTCGGAGGCGAGCGTCGTACCCAGCGGGAAGTTGCAGAAGTTG
>DUHF01000142.1:6917-9906 GCA_013331015.1 Methanoregula sp. | reverse complement strand
ATCGCCGGTGTGACCGAGATCTACAACGCCGGCGGGGCCCAGGCAATCGCTGCCATGGCGCTTGGTACGGAGTCCATCCGTCCCGTCCAGAAGATTGTCGGGCCCGGCAACATCTATGTCACGCTTGCCAAGATGATGCTCCGGGAGCATGCCGAGATCGACTTCCCGGCTGGCCCAAGCGAGATCGGGATCATTGCAGATAGTACAGCAAATCCCCGGATCGTTGCAGCCGATGTCCTGGCACAGGCTGAACATGACCCGAACGCTGCCTGCATCCTCATCACCACTGACAAGACACTTCCCGCAAAAGTAGGAGAAGAGATAAAAAAGATGGTTGCTGAAGCACCACGGAAGGAGATCATCGTGGAGGCGCTCAAGAACTCCGGCTACACCATTGTTGACGATATTGCTGCCGCCTGCGCTGCATCCGATGTGGTTGCCCCTGAACACCTCTCCATCCAGGTTGCCGATCCGCTCTCGGTTGTGACCAAAGTGAGAAACGCCGGGGCCATCTTTGTTGGTAAATACTCCGCAGTTGCCTGCGGGGATTATGCGGTCGGCACCAACCACTGTCTCCCGACTGCCGGCTATTCGAAGATGTATTCCGGCCTCGATGTCCAGCACTTCTGCAAGACCGCATCAGTCGAGATGCTCGACCGGGACGGCCTGGAAGCGATCGGGGATATCGTCGAGACGATTGCAACGGCCGAAGGGCTCCATGCGCACGCCCAGTCGGTACGGGTGCGGCGCGAACTGTAATTTTCCCCTCCTTTTTTTTCATAATCTATTGACTCCGGCCCTTCCTGCGCAATCCCTGTCTGACCGTTTCTGGATACGGCAACCCGGGCAGCAGAAATAATTGTACCCGCCCGACCTCCCGGTCCCGGGGTTATCAGCAGGTACCCTGCCAATGTTTGAAAAACTCCTGTAAGGGGACCTTTAACCGGAATGTTGTGAGGGGAAAAAAGGGGGGAAAGGTGATAAAAAGCATCTGCTCCTGAGGGTAGCAATCATGAAAATTCGAAGAATAATTGTCATGTATTAAATTCTCATGCGGACCGTATTGTCCCCTTCCAAACCTCCATGAACCCGAAAATACTGGACCACTTCCCCATCGCTCTGTTCCGGCCGCAGGAGTTGTTCGATGGGAACGAACCACTTTGCACAATTGTTCCTGTATCGTTCATCTTCGGGACCTGATCCTGATCAGGTGCCTGTCAGCCCGGCCTGTGAAAAAAAAGTGATGATTAATCGATTTTTGCCCGTTCGGGAAAATACATCCGGTCGGTCATCTCGTAGCCAGGGAAGATAGCGTCCCGTTCATAGTTGCTCTCGATATGTTCCTTGTATATTTTTCCCGGGTAGAGGGGATCTTCATATTCCGTAACAAGGGTGTATTCCCGGGTGTAATACTGACCGCTCTGTCCTTCAGGAAGGATCTTCACCAGGTAGTTGCTGTTACCTATGTTGGTCCAGGTTCCGCCCATCTGCTGGGTAGGGTTTATCTTGAGATTACTCGACACCTCAGTGACAATACCGTATTTGTAGATCACAGAACCATCAGGGTAGAACTTATACTCATACCCGTACATGTTGTTCTCGACCGCGTTTGGCCACCGGAAAACATAGCGGTGCAGGATCGGGTCGGCATTCATTGGCGGAATCGTTGCACTGACCATAGCTGTTACGGTCGCATTCTCCGTTGCAGGAGTATTCGTGGTCCCCTCTTTTGGGGCTGATACGTTCTCAATAACCGGAGATTCCACTGTAGTGGGATTTTCAGGTATTGTTGGCGAAGCTGCTGGTGTTGTAACCACTTTTACCGGTATGTCTGCAGGGGCAGATCCCATGCATCCGGCACTGAAGATGGCCGTAATGCACATAAAAGCAAAAATGATACTTGCATTTCCCTTCATCGTATCCCCTTTCGCCCAAGGATCGATAAATCTTTCATAATTTTAATTGGTGATTGTGTACCATCCACCAAACGTTCGATAAACCAAAAAATAAAAAAATTGTTATGCCGCTCTTGGGGGCCTGGACAAACCTTTTGCCCCCGCTGCTCGGGCGTTCCCCTGTTGCGATAGTGCGGTATTACCGGTATCTGTGTGTGCCTCTGGTGCAGGTAATGCCGGGGCATCACTCATAGCGCCCCGTCCCCCTCGGGGGACTGGTGACGCAGGAGAGGGGTATTAGGAAAAACGGTGGCTCTGAATGATGAATCACCAAATTTTCTCGCTCGGCTCATTCCCGCCGCGCCACGATCGAACAAAGGATTCCCGCAATTACGAGCGCAATCACCGGTATCCACGGGGGAACCGGGCTTTCTGCCGCAGGACGTTCTGCCGGGGCGAAACTGATCTCTGCAACTGCGGTCTCCTGCGGGTTGAAACGGAGCCGGTCGAGCGGGGAGGCGACCACATAAACCGAATAGGTGCCCGGTTTCAGGTTTCCGGCGATGATGGACGTATCCCACTCATAGGACCATGTGCCATCGCTCATTTTCACGGGAGCTGTGGTAAAGAGCCCCCGGCCTGCCGCAATATTGAGATTTTCAAGTGCAACCCCGCGGGGGTCGAGGTCGGGATTGGTGACGTAGAGGTAGACTGCGATGGTCCTGATCCCGCTCACCGTGCCGTTCAGCACAATGACGTCCCCCACCCGAGCCTCGGATGGCCAGGCATGGATAGTGAGCTTCGCGGGTGACATCGGGGCGCCGTCAGTAATGTTGAACGCCGGCGGGAGAGGAATCGCCAGGGCCGGCATGCAGAGCAGGAAGCACCCCAGCAGAATCACACAGCGCATCGCCCATCGCATCGGCACGGGCCGGCTGAGGAGTTCATTTATTTCGCCGTTGGCAGCTGGTATCAGAACTTCACCACCATGACTGCCTCCTCCTCCTTCTTCAGCTCCCCTTTCAGATGGTCAAAGTCAAACTCGTACCCCTCCCACGGGTTATAATCCTCGTAGATCTCGCACTTGTCCAGCA
>DUHF01000142.1:0-6880 GCA_013331015.1 Methanoregula sp. | reverse complement strand
ATCATTGCCCGGATAAAGCGGTGGGATACCCGTTCGCGGTCCGGCTCCGCATACGCCTGAGCGTACACGTCCATCACCTTGAGAGCTACCTGTTCAAGCCGGGGGGTGTCGAACTTTGCAAGAACGATCTGGGGCTGCCGGGGGTTCCGGAACCCGTCCGTCTGCACGATACTGATCCGGTCAAAGAGCGGGGGCACCGACCGGATCCCCCGTGAACCGTCGTACAGGGCGGGAGTTCCCGTGAAGAGGAAGTACGTCCGCGGCATATCGCCCCGGTCAAGGGCATCGATGATTTGGACGAGCGTCTGGTAACCCTTCTCGCGCTGGCTCCGCTGGAGTGCCTGGGTGGTCTCCATCTCGTCAATTGCGATGGCAAGCCCGCTGTACCCGGCCCCGTGGATGACCGCAACAAGGCCCCGGAGGAAGAGGAACGCGATGGAATCATCGATATCTCCTTTGATCCCCGCCTTCTGCTTGAAGTCGCGCCCGATATTGGGTTCGGCAGCAAGCCAGCCAAGAGCCGCCTGCGCCAGCGGGAAGTCCCCGGTATTGTTAGCCTTGTAGTACGTGCGAAGTGCCGCAGCAAGTGCCGAGTTGGTCTCGGATATGCCTGAGAGTGCAGCCTCGATCTCCCGGCTGGTCGCCTCTTCGAGGCCCGCATCGGCGAGTTCGTTATTGCTGGCCGAGAGGAGCCGCTCTTCAATGGAAAAGAGCCAGGTATCAACTATGGTCTTGAGGGCGTGTTCCTCCTCGCGCGTGCGGAGACCGGCGCAGACCTGCTGGTAGATACTCTTGATCTTGTGAAGCGGCGCAGAAGAAGAGATGACAACATGAGAGGTGACAAACCCTTTTGCACGGGCGATCTCAAGGGACCGGGCAACAAGGAAGGTCTTGCCGCTCCCATACTCGCCCCGGATAAACTTGGTGTCTCCCCCGCCAAGCGCAACGTAATCGAGCTGCTTTGCGATGACATCTTCCTCAATGTCAAGACCGACAGCGATCCGCTCAAGGCCCCCGGCAGGGACCGTTCCCCGCCTGAGGGCATTGATGATATTGATGCTCTCGAGTCGCTCGCGGTCGGTCCTGTCAGGTTCCGGTATATTCATAGACTTCACCTTCCTCGCCTACTCCTTTCTTTTCGATGATGGAGATCCCCTGCCCTGCTGCCTTCCTGATGAGGAGATTCACCATGCCAACCACCCGCCGCGTGCCGAGCACCTTGCGCAGGTCCATCTCGGTTGCCTTCCGGTGGGCCTGCAGGAACAGCAGGATCTTCTGCTCGGGTTCCGTGAGGCCCAGTTTCCGTATGAGCGCCTCTGCCGGCGGCACCGTCTCCTTCTTCTTTTTTTGTGGTGGGGCATGGAGGGTTGGCCGGTCGGTCACCGACCGTTCCTTGCAGGCCCGGACCAGGTTGAGGAAGTCCTCGAGACGCAGGGTGCGGGCAGGGGTGGGCAGGATGTCCATCCCTGCGAGGCAGAGATACTTGCAGCCTGCAAAATCCATCTCTTCCAGAGCATTGGACGCGGTGATAAAATAAGCCATTGCCAGCAGTTCGAGCCCGTCGGAATGGAGGTGTTGCCGCCGCTCCTCAAGCCTTAATAGCAACTGGTCCATGAGGCGCCTGAGCCTGAACATTCCGGCGTTCTCGTCCACGACTGCGGCAGCAACCCGGGTGAGATCGGCACCCTTCTTCACATTTGCGAGGATGTAGAGCATCACCTTCTCGCACTCGCGGTCCTCTCCCTGCCCGATGAGGAACCGGGCATAGTCAAGACCCCCAGAAAAAAAGTCTGCCCGGTATGCCCGGTAATACCATGAGCGGGCCTCAGTGGAATCGCCGGTTTCGAGAAAGAACCGGGCAGTCCCGGTGAGGCTTGCAACGTTCACATCGGTTGAGACAAGGTCGAGGAACCGTTTCTTCGCTCCTGCCGGATCTCCGTGGCTTTGGAGAAATTCGCGGTATTTGCCGATGATCCGACCGAGTCCTTCGAGATCGTTCCTGGTCGCAAGCTCGTCCCGGATCAGGTGTTCGTAAGCGGCAAGGGCGGATTCACCCTCCCCGTTAAGGGCAAGAAGGTCACACTCCATGAGCCGATACGCGGGTTTTTTGGATATGGCGAGAAGCCGTCGGGTTGCTTCCAGCGCTGCAGGAATGTTTCCCGTGGACTGCAGGAGCCGGATGTAATCGCAGAGGATTCCTGCATCGGGACACTCCCCAATATAGGCCGGGTAGGCATCGAGCGATGAGGCAGGATCATACCGGGAAAGGGCATCGAGATGTTTCCGGAGCACTTCTGAGTCTTTTGTGGTCCGGTACAGGGTCAGGGCAGCTTCAGCAGCAGAGGTAAAGTCGCCTGTCCGGATGAGGGCTTCGATGTATTCGGGTGATCGTTCGGTTCCCTCTCCCAGAACCGCACAGACTGCCAGTGCCTCCTCCGGGTCGCCGATCTCGATCTGTGCCCGCATCAGGTTCCGGAGATCTGATGACTTCCTGCCGATATGAACGAGGCGGCGGAGCACCCTCACAGCCCCCCGGAAGTCCCGGTGCCCGAGAAGGTAGCCGGCATAGGACCGGAGGGCATCCTGGTTGGTGGGGTCGAGCTGGACGGCAAGGGCAAACTCGGCGATTGCCCCTTCATCACCCCGGGCTTCGAGCACCTTTGCAAGATAACTGTGGACATAGGACGAGTCCGGCATTGTGCGGGCAAGGTCGAGGAACGCTGCCTCGGCATCTTCGAGCCTGCCGGTCAGGAAGAGATTGGTTGCCGCGAGCACCTCGATGGCCGGGTCCTTTCCAGAATCCAGCAGTACCTGGCAGTACTGTAACGATTCCAGGTACCTGCCATCCTCGAAGAGCCGGAACGCCTCTTTCTTCCGGTCTTCCGGCGTTGCAGGAATCATGCAGTTCCCCTGCCAAACCGGACCCGCAAGAGGCCGGCAAGCATCCGGAGCATGTCCCGCTTCTGCACGCGGGAGTCGCCCTTGTTCTGCCATTCGATGGGGATCTCTTCGATGTGGAACCCGGCCTCCTTGAGCTGCCAGAGAAGTTCCACGTCAAACTCGAACCCGTGGGAGACCATGGAAGGCAGCACCGCATCGATCGCCGGTTTTTTGAAGACCTTTGCGCCGCACTGGGTATCGTGAAAGGAGAGCCTGAAGAGGAGCCGGATTAACAGGTTGAATCCCCGGCTCTCGATCCGGCGGAGGAATCCCTGCTTCACCTTGAGCGTTGACCCGTCAACCCAGCGGGAGCCGATCGCCCCGTCTGCTCTCGACAGGGAAGAGAAGAGCCGGAGCATCTCCTCCATGCGGGTAGAGCCGTCTGCATCCACGTAACCAACGAGCGGGGCTCTTGCCACCTTTAGTCCCGCGATAACGCCGCCCCCTTTGCCAAGGCGGTGATCGAACCGGAGGCAGCGGATTGCAAGATCGGTTCGCCGGGAGGCGATCTCTTCCACGATCCCTGCTGTACGGTCTGTCCCGTCACAGACAACAATCAGTTCGCCGTCAAAATGGTTTATGGAATCGAAGAAGAGCGAGATCCGTCTCTCCTCGTTATAGGCCGGGATGACCAGGCTGCAAGGGGGAATGGCGGTTGTTGTCATGATGGTTATTGTATGGGCACACTCATTGCCTGCCAGGTAAAAAAACCGGGAGCAGATGCGGTTTTTAATAAAACCCGGGGGTTACCCACGGCCCGGGCAGGAATATCCGGAGTACGTTTGCCCGGGCCGGTCAATAACGTTACTGGTGCTTGAGGATGTGCTGGCCGAGCATGGTGCCGGGCCGGTACTTCTCGGCCATGGCAAGGGCGGTCTTGCGGAGCTCGTGGTGCTCCACGAGGCAGCTCTCGGGCGGAGGGCTCTTCCGGAGGATCTGGGATGTGTTCTCGGTGATCTGGATAAGTTCGGTGGCAATCACGGCATTGAGCCAGAGTAAATCAGCGAGCATCTCTTTTGTGTCTTTGTCCTGCATATGCAGGAAAGGTGATTGCCAAGGGATATTAAGGGTAGGTTTCCCGTCATCGGGTCTCTTTGGAAGATGAACTCGTTTTAAGGAATACCGTCGGGGTTATTGCCCGTGGTATTAAAAACGGCAATCTTCATCCTTGTGTACCTCAATACCTTATCAGCAGGGAGAATGATGAATTACCTGGAAAAGATCAGGGCAAAAGGACGCTCTGCCAACCCGTTCTTCTGCCTGATGGGAATTGACGTGGAAAGCGAGGGTGACGGGAAAGCCGTGCTTAAGATGACGGTCCGGCCGGATATGTACAACGGCGTGGGCTGGCTGCAGGGCGGGATGCTTGCCGCGATTGCCGATGAGGCGATGGCGCTTGCACTCTATACCCTGCTTGCACCGGGCGAGGGGATCGCCACCATATCGGAATCCACCAGTTTCATCCGGGGCGTGCGGGAAGGGACGATCCTTGCTGAAGCACAGGTTATCCGGAAAGGCCGCAGGGTGGCATTCATGGAGAGTATTGTCCGGATGGACGATCCTGGAAAGACGGTCCTTGCCCGGACCACTGCGTCGTTTGCGGTGACGGCAGAAAAATAAGGAACTACGCTTCTTGAAAAAATCAAGAGGATACTGGTTTCTGTGCGGAGTTGTTGATGGTGGTTGAGGTCCCCATACCTTCCCAATGATAGGTGATGGGGTAAATCCACCAAAAGTCTGATAACCTGGAATATATGGTTTCATTATCGCTCTTGGGGGCTCTGGCAAGCCTTCGCCCCCGCACGCTTGTGGCATCCCCCGGTTGCGATAGTGCCGTTTTACCTGTACCTGTGTGTGCCCCTGATAGTAGTAATGCCGGATCATCGTTAACGAGCGCTTCGTCCCTCTCAGGAGCCGGGCGCCCCGCGGGGGTGGCGGCAGGCATCGAAATAAACCAACAAAAGTTCCGGGAATGCTTCTCAAATGTGATTTTCATCGGAAAACCTTTGAAGTGATACTGGGGGCAAACTAGCCTCATACTCCCTAAAGATGCTTACCGCTTCCCACAAAGGGGCGCCCCAGCGGTAAATCAAAACGGTCGAACTACCCATTTGCCGGTTTTTTTTAGTTTGGATGCGAACCCTTCCGGTTCAGTTATGTCACTCTTAAAAAAACAAAAAAAAGGTTACTTCTTTTCCCTGCCCGCGGACTTCTCATCCGAGGGTTTACGGAACTTCACGTACCAGATGACAAGACCGGCAATGATCGCGGCAATGGCCGCATAGACAAGGTTCATCGATGCCGCGGATTTCTGTGCTTCAGCGAGCCCTGTAGTGGCATCCGTGTTTCCCGGATCGAGTTCAAGTGCCTTGTTGTAGGCCCCGGCGGCTTCCCCCTCGCGTCCTGCTTTCATAAGCGCATCGCCTTTGTTGATCCAGCCCTTCAGGTACTCGGGATCAAGCGTGACCGCCTTGTCATAGGCAGCGGCAGCTTCACTGTACCTGCCCATCTGGTAATAGGCCCATCCCTTGTTGTTCCAGAGACCGGGCTCCTTTGGGTATGCAGCAATGCCTTCATCGGCTGCCGCGATGGCCTCGTCATACCTGCCGAGATCGGTGAGCAATGCCACCCGGTCCTTGTACGTGTACATCAGGCCGTCGCCCATGCCCAGCAGGGTGGTGTTCGATGCAAGAACCTTGTTAAACAATTCAAGGGCCCGCTCATACTGCTGGTCAGCGATGAGCAACTGGGCACTGTTGTAATAGAGCGTTGCTTCATCGGTGATTTTTTCCCCGTCTTCTTCTGCTGCAACGGGCAGCACGCAGACGGCAACCATCGTGAGGATTGCCAGAATGGCGACTATCTGCTTGACTTTCATGGAATAGCTGTAGTTCATTTAGGGAAATTAATGTTACCCATGGGGATGTCAGGGGATGAACCGGCCAAAAATCACCCCGGTATTTAAAAAAAATAAGATAACACTATTAGGATTGTGTGCTAAAATGTACAGCAACTGGGGAGATCTCGTGAAGTACATCATAGTTACCGGCGGTGTGATGAGCGGACTGGGCAAGGGAATCACGGCAGCATCGGTTGGCCGGATCCTGAAAAACCGGGGCTACCGTGTCACTGCCGTCAAGATCGATCCCTACCTGAACATCGATGCCGGGACCATGAACCCGGCCCAGCACGGCGAGGTCTTTGTCTTAAAAGACGGCAGCGAGGTGGATCTCGACCTCGGGAACTACGAGCGGTTCCTGGACATCGAACTCTCTGCTTCGCACAATATTACCACCGGCAAGGTGTACCGGACGGTCATTGAGAAGGAACGCCGGGGCGACTTCCTTGGCGAGACCGTCCAGATCATCCCCCACATCACCGACCAGATCAAGACCTGTATCCGGCAGGCGGCAGAGGAGGAGTTCCCGGATGGGACAAAGGCCGATATCTGCCTTGTGGAAGTCGGCGGCACGGTGGGCGACATCGAGAGTATGCCGTTTTTGGAGGCCATCCGCCAGATGCGGGGTGAACTCCCGCCGCACGACTATATCCTGATCCACGTCACCCTGATCCCCGCGGACACGATGGGCGACATGAAGACCAAGCCCACCCAGCACTCGGTCAAGGCACTGCGGGAACTGGGACTTCACGCGGATATCATCGTGGGGAGGAGCGAGCACCCGATCAGTGCCGGCACCAAGCGGAAGATCTCGGCCTTCTGCGATCTCCCCCAGAGTGCCGTCATCTCGGCGGCAACCGCGCCGGACACCTATGCTGTCCCGATGGAAATGGAAAAAGAGGGTATTGCCGATGTCCTCTCCAGCCATCTTGCCCTCGATAAAAAAGAGGTTGACACCACCTGGTACCGGATCGTGAACAAGGAGTACACGAACCGGGTCACCGTCGCCATCGTGAGCAAGTACGGGATCGAGGACGTATA
>DUHF01000122.1 GCA_013331015.1 Methanoregula sp. | reverse complement strand
ACGGGAATGCCCCTGCATGCATAGATGTGGTTTGGGCTCCTGCCGCCAAGGATGCGGTCAACTCCTTCGGTATAGATCCCGGCAAAATCCATCTCTTTGATGGTCTCTGCAATCTGGCTGTTGAAGGTGAACTCGGTGTTCTCAAAGATGGTCGGGCGCACGCGGAACCGGTCGTACATCAGGTCTGAGTGGAGCCGTACCTGCTCGCAGAACTCAGACTTGTCAGCAAAACAACTGGCAATGCTGTGGTAATACGTCTGCCCGATGATCTCGCAGTTCCGGTGCTGTGCCACCTGGCTAAAGAGGGCAAGCGTGTCAGGACTCCACTTCTCCATCTGCTCGATCAAGATACCGGAGATCGAGAACGAGCAGGAGAATCCCTCGTCAAGTTTCTCTAAGATGATCCGGGTTGCCGGGTTGTAGCACTTGTCGGCAACCCGGAGGAGAACCTCCCTGTTCAGCGTGTCGAAATACTGGTCAAAAAGATCTTTTTTCTTTAATTTTTTCTCGGGAGCAAAATGACGGTTGAGCCGGTACGGCTGGTGCACCTCGAATCCCAGACAAATTTTGCACATATGTCGCACTTCCCGCCTGGCAATCCGGCCTCCGCATCCTGCCGTTTTCGTAATTTATGTCATGGGTTTGTCCAGCATTTTTGCAGATCTGGTCATGCCTAGCATTGTTACATAATGCAGACCCGGTTTTTAAATGTATTGTCTGGAATAATAAAAAAATAATGAAAAATATATATAGGTTTCTGCCCCGCGGGGCGATTATCGCGCTGGCTGTCCGGAATCATCGCCGTCCGCTGCGTCGGGCTCCGTTTCCGGTTTTATGCGCTTTTTTAATGGATCAGCAATGTTCCGCCACAAAGGCTGTGGAGGAGAGGATATCGCCAAGCCCCACGGTCCGGTGTATGCCCTGTGCGATCAGGGTCGGCACGGCAAGTACCAGGTAATCTCCGGCAACAAAAATGCCCGGAGCCGGGCCCGGTGCAAATGATCCGGCAATTTCCCGGACTGCTGCAATTCCCTGCGCAGATATGCCAATGCCCGTTCCTTCGGCGGCTTCTGCCACAACCCGTGATGCAAAGAGCAGGGCTGCCTGCGATATATCCGGTACAGCGCGATCCTTTCGTATCACGAGCAGGTAATACCCGAAGGTGTGGAGGTGGATGCGGCATAGTCCGGTCTTTTTTGCAAGGTTGAGCATGCACTGCACCATCCCGGCGGGGGTGGAACTGCTGCCAATACCCGGCATCTGCGAGAGTTCGTGTTCGTTCATGCCGGCACTGTCAGCAGCCGGCAGGATATGGTGCATGAGCCCGCGAAGTACCGGGGCATCAGTGACAGAAACACATTCGATATGGACCCGCATCCTGCGGTTTTTGCTTTTGAGTGCCCGGATCTGGCCGGCGGCCTGGACAAATTCAGCATCATCGCGGAGATACTGGTACCCGGAGAGGAACGCACGGGTGCATGAGGAGAGTTCCGGCAGGAGCAACCGGAGCACCTCCTCGTCCATGAGCGTATTCTTCTCACTTTTTTTTGGAGATGCGATAAACCGGTTGTTCCGCGGCTGTGCCCCGACAGCAAGGGGAACCATGCCGGGCCGGTATTCAAAGACGAGGTGGATAGTGTCCGGTTCTGCTCTGGCACCGGATTTCCTGCCGGGCACCCGGACGCCATGCTGTGCCAGAATCTTTTCTGCTTCCTTTCCGATTGCCGGTGCAAGGCAGGTTACCTCCGGCACACCCAGATTTTTGAGGTGGATGGCGGCGATACCCGCCTGACCCCCCATGGCAAGGGATCCGGTCCCGGAAAAAAATTCTGAAAACCGGTCATACCGGCCCGGGTCGCTGACATACCACTCCTCTGCTGTGCAGTGCTCCATGGAATGGATGAGGCGGGACCGGAGTTCTGACAGATCGTCACTCCCAAAACCCGGCAAACCCAGAAGTTCTGGATCGACCGGAATGATACGGTCGAGATTGACATTGAACCCGACCAGGGTGGGATTGAGGGTGGGGATGCTCACCCTCCTGTACTCTTCGGCCCAGTGTGCTTCATCCATCCTGCAGTACCTGATCCTTCCTTCTGCATCCCGCAGATTAATCATTTCGGGATCATCCTTCAGCTGAGTTAAAAATTCTCCGATTTAAAAAAAAATCTGGTGGCAACAGATCCGGTGCCATGCAATAGTATTTATGGGAGGTTGTGCGACTACACAATTACTAAGGGGGAATTATGGCCGATTTGGGCAGGAAAGGGTTCTCGCATGTCCCGGAACGGATCAACGGGCTCGTTGATCTCGCTTATAACCTCTGGTGGAGCTGGAATCCAGCGGTAAAACTGGTCTTCAAGCAGCTCAATCCTACAGCATGGAGCGAGAGTGTCCATAACCCGGTTCGGATGCTGCATGAACTTCCCGAGGAGACCCTGCTTGCTGCTGCCCACAACCCCCAGTACCTCAGGCATTATGATATCGTGATGAGCCGGTTCCGGCACGAGCTGGATGCCAGGAACAGCTGGTTTGCCACCCGGTACACGCATGACCGCGATCTCACGATCGCCTACTTCTCTGCCGAGTACGGGCTCCAGCACTCCCTTCCGTTCTATGCCGGCGGCCTTGGTTTCCTTGCCGGGGACCACCTCAAGGAGTCAAGCGATCTCGGTCTCCCGCTCGTTGCCGTGGGTTTCATGTATTCCGAAGGATACCTTCACCAGCATATCGGCCCTGACGGCTGGCAGGAGAATATCCGGGAGCTCTTAAACCGGGACGCGGCGCCAATCAAACGGGTGATGTACAACCACGACAACCAGCTCGTGGCAAAGATCCCGTTCATCGACCCCCCGATTTATGTTGCCGTCTGGCGGGTGGACGTGGGTAACATCCCCTTAATCCTGCTGGATACGGATATCCAGAACAATGATCCGCAGAACCGCCTCATCTCGTACCGGCTCTATACCGGGGACAACGAGCTCCGTCTCCGGCAGGAGATTGTGCTTGGGATTGGCGGGAGTTACGTGCTCGATGTCCTTGGCATCCGGCCTTCCATCATCCACCTCAACGAAGGCCACCCCGCGTTTGCGCTCCTTGAGCGGATCCGCGAACAGGTTTCCGAAAAGATCAGCTTTGAAGAAGCCTCCCGCCGGGTCCGGGACACCACGCTCTTTACCACGCACACCCCGGTGCCTGCCGGTCATGACAAGTTCTCCCATGCGCACATGGACAAGTACTTCAGCGGGTATTACCCCCTTCTCGGCATCGATCGCACCACATTTCTTAAGATGGGCGATTCCCCCACCGATCCTCCCGGGCTCTTCAACATGACGGCGTTTGCCTTAAAGATGAGTACGTTCAGAAACGGGGTGAGCAAAAAACACGGGGAGGTTGCCCGGGCCCTGTGGAAACCGCTCTGGCCGGATCTGCCGGAGGATAAGGTTCCCATCACCCATATCACCAACGGGGTGCACGTACCGACATGGCTCGACCCCAGGATGGAGACCCTGCTCAACCGGTATTTTTCACCGTCCTGCCCGCGGTGGCTTGACCAGCATGACAGCCCGCTCATCTGGGAGATGATCTCCGAGATCCCGGATGAGGAATTATGGCTGGTCCATACCCAGCTCAAGAGGAAACTGGTCAACCGCATCCGGGAGTTCAAGCGGAGGAAATGGGTGGGGGAAGGAACCGACCCGGTCAATGTGATTACCGGCGGAGCCCTGCTTGACCCAAATGCTCTCACCATCGGGTTTGCCCGGCGTTTCTCCACCTACAAGCGGGCTGACCTGATCTTTACCGATCTTGAACGGCTCAAAAAGATGGTCAACAACCGCTGGCAGCCGGTACAGATAGTCTTTGCCGGAAAAGCCCATCCTGCGGATGATGACGGGAAACGTCTTGTCCAGCGGATCTACCAGTATGCCCACCAGCAGGATCTTGGCGGCAGGATCGCGTTTGTTGAGGACTATGGGGAACAGATGGCCCAGTACCTTGTCCATGGCGTGGATGTCTGGCTGAATAACCCGGTCCCCCCCATGGAAGCCTGCGGGACGAGCGGGATGAAAGCATCGCTAAACGGGGTCCCGCACATGAGCATCCCGGACGGCTGGTGGATCGAGGCCTACAATGGCATGAACGGGTGGTCGTTTGGGAACAACAACCATGGCCCGGACCGGGATAAGCGCGATGCCGGGCAGCTCTATGAACTGCTTGAGCGCGAGGTTATTCCCCTCTATTATACCGTTGAGGGTGATGGTATCCCGCACATGTGGGTGAAGAAGATGAAAGAAGCGATCCGCACCACTGCCCACCAGTTCTCGGCCCGGAGGATGCTCAAGGATTATGTCCGCCTGGGATATGACCCGGCGCTGAAGAACGCAGCGCAGTACAGGAAATAACGAAAAATCCGTCAGCTGTCATTCGTTTTGCCGGACATTATCCTCAAACCCGTGGCTGTCGGGGTTTTAGAATTTTTGGCTCTCCTCCCATTTTAGGAAATTACTGCTCTGGTGAAACGGGCATGAACAATATCGGTTCAAATCCAAATGATGAAAATCAGGGGTATTGGACAAAGGGATAGTTCCTCGCCGCGAGGCGCCCCTCATGAGGCACAGCGGGACAGATTACCGTACCAGGAATATCGCTCATTGAAGCCGCCGCGGGGCGTCCTGCGGGGCGGCGGCCGTTCATCGCAAACGGGGGTTTGGGGGCATTTTGCCCCCATCATCTTTTTTTTTGATTTTTTATAGGAAATCCTAACCCCCCTTCTGGATTCGATTGCGATGGGGCCACGGGCGCTCGGGGTCTCGTCGACCCTCGCCCCGTGGAGCATGAACGAGGTAGATGATTTTATGAGTGAGAATTGCTAAAATTGGGGGTTTTGGGGGATCGCCCCCGCATGCGGCCTCCCCCTTTCTTGGGAGAGAGGGGGTCACTCTCGCAATTCCACAAAAAGGCGCTTTAGGAATGATTTCTACAGAGCAAAAAAATTGAAACAAAAATTTATGGTGGCTTGAATTGAGGAATCAAAAAAAAGAATGAGTAGATGAGATTTTTTTTTTAAGCCGGCAGAATCACTCCTCGTGATCCGGCTCGACAACAAGCTTGCGCTTGCTGGTGTCCTTGAGTTCGTCGACCGAGACGGTCGGGACGGCATCTTTGATCTCTTTTAAGATGGCATTGACTTCTTCGCGCTGTGGCAGGTCGCCGAGGATGCCTTCGTCCATAACGGGGCGTCCGGCAATATTCTCGGTGGTCTCTTCGGTTGCCCCGAGGAATTTTGCCCCCTGGCGGATCAGCTGCGAGAGCTCGAACGGGAAGATGATCTTGGTTGCCTGCCCGTCTGCCATGTTCTTGAGCGCGTTCAGCGTCAGTACGGTCATCGCCCGGTTGTCGAGCGGTGCTGCTCCCACAGAGAGGATCCGGAGACCCTGTGCCTCACCCTGCGACTGGAGGATGCGGGAGAGCCGCTCTCCTTCTGCACGCAGCACCTTGCTCTGCCGCTCTCCTTCGGCTTCAAGGATCATGGACTGCCGGAGCCCCTCTGCCTTGAGGATTGCCGAGCGTTTCTCCCCGTCAGCCCGGAGGATGGCTGCACGCCGGGCACGTTCCGCTGCCGTCTGTTCGGTCATCGCGTTCTTGACGGTTGCAACCGGATCAACTTCCTTGATCTCCACGCGCTCGACCTTGACTCCCCACTGGTCGGTCTCGCGGTCGAGGATGTCCCGGAGCTTCGTGTTGATCACGTCACGGTTGTAGAGCACCTCGTCGAGCTCCATGTCGCCGATGATACCACGAAGGCTCGTCTGGGCGAGCACCACGGTGGCCAGCCGGTAATTGGAGACTTCGAAGAATGCCTTCTCGGGATCGATGACCCGGACATACACGATCGCATCCACGTTCGTGGGTGAGTTGTCCTTGGTGATCACTTCCTGACTGGGGACATCCATGACGAGCGTACGGAGATCGAGCTTGATGACCTCGCTGATGAACGGGACGATCCAGCGGAACCCGGGATTCATCCGGCCCACGTACTGGCCGAGACGGATATGCAGTCCCTGCTCGTACGGCTGGATGATGACTACGCCTTTTGCGAAAATGGCGACGATGACAAAGATCAAGAATATGACGATAAGTGTTTCAATGAATGCCATGTTATGCTACCTCCTCTACCACGATATGAACTCCTTCGGAACTGACAACCCTCACGTTTTTTCCCACAGGGATTGCCGCTCCGGTTGATCTTGCACTCCATTCCGTCTGGCTGATGACAACCTTTCCGGAGATGGTTGTTTTATCCACCGCAACCTTCACCTGGCCCGTCTTTCCCACCAGCGAATCACGGCTGATGGTTGTCGGGCTCTCATCGGTGGTGATCCTCCCGTACATCCAGACGGTGAGTGCTGCAGCAACAATGGCTGTCGCGATACCGATAACTCCTCCCATCCACGGGTTGGAGATGTCCACACCCAGGAGCTGGAGGGTGCCAAGGATGATCATCACCGTTGCAGGAACGGTGGCAAAGAACCCGGGGCTGTATACCTCAACGAGCAACAGCAGGGCGCCGCCGATGATGAGCAGCCAGCCAAAGGATACGCCAATATCCTCAAATACCATAGTCAATTGTTCTGGTCTCTGTTCTTAAAATTCTATGGGATTTTTGGGTACCCTGTTTATAAAAGAGCGTAGTTACCCTGCCGGCATGCGCACCGGAATTACGATCCTGGCAGGGCGGGATATTACCGGTACCGGTATTTTTTCCCGCAGCGGAAAGTCCCGCCACGCCACCTGACCCGCAACCCGATTATGTCTGGTCCCGTTCACGCAGCAGGGCGATCTTTGAGCCACGCGATATCCCGGTAATCCCTGCGATCACCTCGCACTTGACGCACATCAGGTACGCGATCGGGGGCATGTTGCGGTACTCGTGCAGGGATTCGAAGTTTGCCATGCCTTTTGCGATGATGATTGTGCACTCATCGATGGCTTTTGCAAGATTGGCAGGCATCTTTGCAAGGTCAAGCCCGATCTCCGAACCGCCGCCTGTTGTTGTCAGGAGGTCGGCAACCTTGTCAAAGCCAAGAGCGAGAGCATCCTCCATCGTGGCATCGTTAAGGATCGGGCCATCGCGTACCGCAACGGTGACGTGCGAGCCACGGGCCTTTAAGAAACCGACAAGGAGGCGGTCGAACACGATCTCCCCGCAGTTGTCGGTCAGGTACACGACCCGGGAACACTTTTCAAGAATCCGGTCCGTGTCATCGACATCAAGCCCTTTTTCAAACTCACCGGCAAAAAAACGGGAGAAGTCACTGGTCACCTCATGGTCTTTGACTGCATAATCGAATGTGTTCCCGATGACACTGGCAAGGACGACATCACGGAACGTGCCCAGGCTGCCCCGGACCTCCCGGCAGACTTCCATGGCCTGAGCGTTCCCGGCAGCTTTGAGTTCGCGGAAAGGATCCGGGTTTTTGATCATCTGGCTTGCTTTCCGGTGCACGGCACTCGCGATCTGGGGGTGCAGGAGTGATGAGCCTTTGAGGGAAGCGAGCAGGTCCCGGCAGGAAACGACTGTCCTTTCGGTACAGGCTTTGTCGGCCGAAACGAGTTCGCATTCCATGACCACCCGTGACAACAGGCAGTCGATACAGGTATCGGTGAGTTTCATGATAATACCAGAACTATTGGCTGGTAACAACAAAAATGATGGGGCCACTGAGATTTGAACTCAGGTCAGAAGACCCCCAGTCTCCTAGGATGGCCAGGCTACCCTATGGCCCCGCTCTCCTACTATAGGATCATATCACTTATGTAGCTTATGTTACGCGTCACGAGGATTCAATAAGAAAAGGGGGGCCGGAAGGCCGATCAGATATTGCCGCGCTTGAACTCTTCAACCCGGGAGATCAGGTTCTCGAGTTCCGTATCCGTAATCCTGATCTTGCCTTCAATGGAATCGACCTCATCCAGCAGCTGTCGTATCCTCACGTACATCAGATAAATAATGAACTGCTGGACAACAATAACGCCTCCGAACAAGACCAGCATGTATCCTTCGTATGCCATAAGAGCTCCGAGAATGGTATCACCTGAACACTGCACGGGCAAGACGGTCTACGAAACTTTCGTTCTTTGCCTTGTCCGCTTCTTCCTCAAATTCAACACCGCACATCTGGGCTGCAATCCGCTTGAACGCCCGTGTTGCGTCCGTGCTGGGGTACTTCAGCACGCAGGGCGTCTTATACGCCGCAGCCCTGCGAACGCTTGCATCTTCCGGCACGACGTCGATAACCCTGACGCCCAGCACGTCCTCGACACTCTGCGAACGGAGCTCGGTATGCTCAAGACCGGCACGGTTCAGGATGGCGCCATACACACTCCCCCCCATCACCTCGCAGAGGATCTTGGTCTTCAGGGCGTCGGCCATGGAGGCGAGCTCGGGATTCACCACGAGGATGACCTGGTCGGCAACCGAGAGGGGTACAACACCCTCCTTGGATATCCCGCTGGGCGCATCGATAAGGAGGTATTCGCACCGGTCCACCAGTTTGTGCATCACATCGCGCAGCTTGTCGGGATCTGCCTGCTGGAATCCCTGCAGGGAGATCCCGCTCGGGACGACCTTGACCCCGGCCGGGCCTTCATAGATCGCGTCCTCGATATCAGCCTTGCCGGCCAATACCTCGTGAAGCGTGACCGGGACATCGTCCATGCCCAGGATGAGCGCCATGTTGGCCATGCCGATATCGGCATCGAGGATGTAGGTCTCCCGGTCGAGAAGGGCTAAGGATATACCAAGGTTCACGGTAAGCGTGGTCTTGCCGACTCCGCCTTTTCCTGAAGTGATGGTATATGCCCGGATCATCTGAATTCTTATTTCAACTGGTTGGGGAAAAAGGTATTTATAAATTGTTGAGGACGGACCTTTCCGGTTTCTGCCGTCTTTGCAGATCGGGTGTCTGGCAGATTGCGGGAGGGGTATTCTCTCTTCACCCGGAAACGTCATGGAGACCCACATGAACGTGCGTTCACATGCGGATGATGAATTTTTTTGAGGTCCGGGGATAAGTACGGGTTCAGGCACCCGATCCTTTCAGGAGCATGCCGGTCCGGATCGCCGTCCAAAAGGAAAATGAAAACCCGCGTGAGGCCGCCTGCAGCAGTGCCAACGCGGGGGCAGTGGCAGGCATCGCTATCTGGTGGGTGTCACCCTCCTTTAGGAAACGCGAAAAGGATCGTGACTCTCAAGGGGAAATCCGCAGCTTCGGTTCGGGATCGTTTTTTCCGGACGTGCGGTACCTGTCCGGATCCGCGATGAGGTAAAACGGCCCGGTAAAATGGCGGTAAAACCCAACAATCATGGGATTTTTTCCCGGATTGGTCTGGAGTACAAAGACAGGAAAAACAATATGTATATATGCTCCCATCAGGTATTATGAATTACACAGGGTAGTGCAGCAGGAGCATTTGAGCATGTTGAAAGAGAAGATCTCTGCATTCATCGAACAGGTACAAGCCATCGAGGGGGTTGCGGCATGTGCCCTTGTATCCCGGGATGGAATCATCGCTGGAAAGCATTTTGACCGGGATCTCAACGAACCCTGGTTCGGTGCCCTGTCTGCTACCATCCTCGCATCAGCAGAATCGGTGGGGAGCATCATCCATGCCAAGTCTCTTGGCTCGGTGACGATACGGGCCGAGAACTCATCGGTCATCATCATGGGGGCAGGGGAAAACTTTCTTATTGCTGCCATCATCAGTGATATTGCAGAACCGACAAGGGTTCATGCACTCATGCTCGAAGTTGCTCAGA
>DUHF01000271.1 GCA_013331015.1 Methanoregula sp. | reverse complement strand
GACGCCCGACCTGCCTGCAACTGACACTCCGGTACAAGCCCCCCAGGCTCCTGCCATCAGCCCGGCACCGGGCCTTATCGCGGTTGCGGTTCTTGCCATTGTCATCCTCGGGATCGTCTTTGTCGTTTACCCGGCACTGACAGGATCCGGTATTCTCTCACTTGGGGGAGAACCTGTTGCCACATCTCCCGTCCCAAAACCCACGATCAGCTCCCGGGTTGAGGTCATAACCGAAGAACCAACCCCGGTACCCACGACTGAAGAACCGGTAACGACAACTGCGACTCCCACACCAAAACCGACCACGGTTCTGACAACAAAACCGGTTGTCTGCCCTTCAGACCGGATCAAATGCGATAATACCTGCATTGATATCCGGACCGACAGCAAAAACTGCGGGTACTGCGGCAATGCCTGCCCCTCAGGCCAGTTCTGCCTGAACGGTAACTGTATGAAGTCCTGCTCTGCCGGCCAGACCAGCTGCCCTGGCGGTTGTTTTGACCTCCAGAACGATCCCGATCACTGCGGCACGTGCAATAACGACTGCCCTGCCGGCCTGCTCTGCAAAGAAGGGGAATGCCGTTCCCCGCTCACCCCCATGCCGGTCCCGGTCTGAACCAACCCGCACCAATATAAATCCGGCCTGCCAACCGGTAAGGCGTGAAGATTACCATTCTGGGGGGAGGTCTTACCGGCCTCACCCTTGCCCGGCTCCTCCATGAACGGGGCGACGAGGTCATCGTTCTTGAAGCAGAAAGCGAGTACGGCGGTCTCTGCCGGTCCCGCACAGAGGAGGGATTTACGTTCGATTGCGGAGGTTCCCATATCATCTTCTCGCGGGATGAGGAAGTCCTCGCGTTCATGCGCCGGATGATTCAGGGAAACGAGCAGCGCAACAACCGCAACACCCGGATCTTTTACAAGAGTACGTTTGTCAAGTACCCGTTCGAGAACGGCCTGTACGATCTTCCTCCCGAAGACCGGTTCGCCTGCCTCAATGGTTTTGTCAAAAACCTTATCGCTGTCGAGAAAGGCGAGATCCAAAAACCCGAAAATTTCCGGGACTGGATCTATTACACCTTCGGGGCCGGCATTGCCGAATGCTACATGATTCCGTATAACGAGAAGATCTGGAAATACGATACCGCGCAGATGTCGCACCACTGGGTGGATGGCAGGATCCCCCGGCCGCCGGTCGAGGATATCCTAAAATCCGCCATCGGGATCGAGACCGAGGGCTACACCCACCAGTCAGTCTTCTCTTACCCGCTGGATGGCGGAATCGAGGCACTCGTCAAAGCCATTGCCCGCCCGATCGAACCGTTCATCCGGACCGGGTTCCGGGTCACGTCAGTTACAAAGGCGGGCAACCGCTGGCGTGTCGGCAATGGTGAGGAGACCCTCGAATCCGACCGGGTCATCTGCACGATGCCAATCCAGCACCTCCTGCCCTGCCTTGAGGATGTCCCCCCGGCAGTATCGGAGGCCTGCCGGGCGCTGGTCTGCAATTCCCTCATCTGCGTTAATGTCGGGGTTTCCGGCACGCTCCCGCCCCTCTCCTGGATGTATATCCCGGACAAAACACTCGGGAAGGCCAACCGGATCTCGTTCCCGTCCCATTTCAGCAACAATGCTGCGCCGGAAGGGTGCAGTTCGGTGCTTGCCGAGATCACCCACCAGCCCGGCGATGAGATCTCGTCGCTGACCGACCAGGAACTCATCTCGGAAGTGGTCGGGATGCTTGAGCAGATGGGCATCTGCACCAAGGAACGAATCGTGTACACCTCCGTGCAGCGCCAGCCGTTTGCGTACGTGGTGTACGACCTTGCATACCAGAAAAATATCGCAACCATTCGGGAGTTCCTGGCCGCTCGCGGTATCCCGCTTGTCGGGCGGTTTGCGCAGTTCGAGTACCTGAACATGGACGGCGTGATCCGGAGCGTCTTTGATTTTGTTGCCCGGGACCATCCGTCCTGATCCGATCCTGGCATCACCCTTATCTGGGTACCGGGCCAACATTTAAGCAAGGAGACCCCCATGATATCGGTCATCATCCCGACCTTCAATGAAGAGGAGAACATCGCCCAGTGCCTTGTTTCCTTGTCGCACCAGTCCCTGCCCCGGAGCGAGTACGAGATCATCGTAGTTGACGGCGGATCAAAGGATGCCACCTGCGAGATCGCCCGGAAATATGCCGATTCGGTCTTCACCCAGACCAGCAAAAAAGTCGGCGGTGCACGCAACGATGGCGTGATGGCAGCAAAGGGGGATATCATTGCCACCACCGATGCCGACTGTATCCTGCCGCCGCACTGGCTCAGGATGATAGCAGAAGACTTCCATGATCCGTCTGTGGTGCAGGTCTACGGCCCGGTCTATCCCATCGAGGAAGGTATCGGCAACCAGTTCTCGCTCTTCCTTGCCAACACGTTCTCCCGGATCGGGTATTACAGTAAGACCTTCTACTACACGCTGGGGTGCAATACGGCGTTCCGGAAGGACGCGTTCATCCGGGCCGGCATGTACCGCTGTATTGACGCAGGTGACGACCTCGAGATCGCGATGCGGATGAAGGATACGGGCACCATCTCCTTTGACAACCGGCTCAAGGTCGGCTTTTCGATGCGACGGTACGAGAAGTTCGGTGCCGTCCAGTCAATCTACGAATGGATCGCGATCGTCTCTGATGGCGGCGAGAGCGGGAAATACTCGTACTCCCGGAAAGACTACAAGTGAAGAGATATTCCTGCCATTTTTTATGGACAAAAACTTCCCCGCAACTGATGAAACGTCCATTGCAGAACAGGTAACGCGCTTCAATGCAAGCGATTTTGCCCGGCTCCTTGGCATGGTCATCCTCAAAGCCAGCGACGGGTACTCAAAAGTGACCATGGACTGTGCCGGCAAGATGAACCCGGGCGGGGTTGCCCATGGCGGGGCCATCTTCTCGCTTGCTGACCAGGCGTTCGGGATAGCCGCCAACTGCTGCGGCACCCACCGCGTTGCAGTCTCGGTGAGCATTCAGTATATCGCCCCGGCAAAAGGGGTGCTGGTTGCAGAGGCCCGGCGGGTTGCCGACAATGGTTCCTGCGATACCTATCGTGTACTGGTATACGAAGGAGACCGGGCCGTTGCCGAGTTCACCGGCGTTGCGTTCCGGGTGTGAGTGGCGAGCATATTCCCCCGTATTCTTAAATTACCGGATATTTGTGCTCTTTAGAAACACGCATGAACGGGAGTTCACACCCGAAGCATAAAAATTAGCATTGCCGAAATCATTTGTGATCTATACGTTAAGTACACTCAAGCTAATTTTCATGGGAAAACCTTTTTAGAAACGCTTCAGTGGAATTTTTGAAGGTGACCCCCTCTCTCCTCTAGAGAGGGGGAGGCAACATGCAGGGGCAAGCCCCCTTGACCCCCCCAATTACAGCTAAAAATTTTGCTCTGTAGAAACAGGCATGAACAATATCGGTTCACACCCGAATGATGAAAAACGTTACCTTTTTTTTTTAAAAAAAGGGGTCCCCATATCAGGGATCCGGTACGGCAGGTGGGGCGGATTACCGGATATGATATGTACCTGAATTGAGGCCGCCGCGGGAGCGCCGCCGCGGGGGCGGCGGCAGGAATCGTAATTGGGGGCATGGGGGCATCAGCCCCCATAATTTATTCTTCCGGGAATCCGTTTTTCATGGGAAATCTTGGTAATGTGATTAGATCACCCCCCTTCTTGCCAGCCCTGCCCCCGCCCGAGGTCGCGGGCGCTTTGGATTCTGCAGCATTACCTGTCATTAACCTCAACAATCTGTGTACGGGTAATACGGCGTCATCGCAACCGGGGATGCCACGAGCGTGCGGGTGCGGAGCCACCTGGCGACGCCCCCAAGAGCGTCAGAATTGGAGGTTTTCCCATGAAAAATGGCTTCTTCTGGAATAGATGATGGGGGTTGAGACCCCCATACCCCCGGAAATGATGAACCCCGCCGCCCCCGACGGGGCACCCCCGCGGCGGATCAAGACTGTTGAAAAAAATTATTTGCCGATTTTCAT
>DUHF01000171.1:224-8692 GCA_013331015.1 Methanoregula sp. | reverse complement strand
TCTTCAACCAGTATATCGAGCGGGGCGACATCATCGGGGTTACGGGGCATGTCTTCCGCACCAAGCTGGGGGAGATCACCATCTGGGTGGACACCTTTGTCCTCCTGACGAAGGCAGTCTGTTCCCTGCCCGAGAAGTTCCACGGGCTCAAGGATGTGGAGAAACGCTACCGGCAGCGGTACGTGGACCTGATCGTGAACGACGAGAACCGGCAGACCTTCCGTAACCGGAGCCGGATCATCTCGCTCCTCCGCAGGTATCTCGACGACAACGGCTTCCTCGAATTCGAGACCCCCATCCTCCAGCCGGTCTATGGCGGGGCGAACGCCCGGCCCTTCACCACCTACCACAACTTCCTCGACCAGAAACTCTTCCTCCGGATCGCCCCCGAACTGTATTTGAAACGGCTCGTGGTCGGCGGATTTGAGAAAGTCTTCGAGATATCGCGCAACTTCAGGAACGAGGGAGTGGACGCGGACCACAACCCCGAGTTCACAATGGTCGAGATCTACCAGGTGTACCGCGACTTTTCGGACATGATGGAACTCACCGAGAAGATCGTGACATCCATCATCGACAGGATGCACGGCAAGTACGAGCTGCCCTTTGGTGAGACCATGCTCAACTTCACCGCCCCGTGGAAGAAACTCACTATGGAAGACGCGGTGAAGGAGATCGCGGGGATCGAGATCTTTTCCCACTCCGTTGAGGAACTCAGAACGCTCGCCCACGAGCACCGGATCGAAGACCCGGACAAGCCGCGGAACCAGCGCGAGTACCTCATCGCCTTCTTCGAGGCGCTTGTTGAGGAGAAGCTCGTCCAGCCCACCTTCATCTACGACTACCCGGTCGAGAACTCCCCGCTGGCAAAACGCCACCGCACAAAAGAGGGTTTCACCGAGCGGTTCGAGCTCTTCATCGCCGGCATGGAAGTGGGGAACGGTTTCTCGGAGCTCAACGATCCCGTGGACCAGAAGGAGCGGTTCGAAGCGCAGGACGAGAAACGGCGCCTTGGCGATGTCGAAGCGCAGATGATCGATTACGACTTCATCAACGCCATCGGGTACGGCATGCCCCCGACCGGCGGGGTCGGGATAGGCATCGACCGGCTCGTGATGCTCCTCACCAACAACGATTCCATCAAGGAAGTGATCCTCTTTCCCTCCATGAAGACCCGGAAAGCAGAAGAAGAGGATGAGGCAGAAGAAGAACCTTCCTCCAAAAAAGAGGGGACGGAATAAGCCCCGTACGGGGTTATCCCACTTTTTTCACGATTACCTTCCAGTCTTCGAGCATCTCGAACTCCGGGTCGGTATCGCAGGTATCGCAGGCGGCCTTTGGCGACTGGACAACCATATCGAACATCACGACATCGCCCGCGGGCGGGGTGAGCTGGACATCCACGTCCTTCTGGATGATGTAGCGGTACGGGTCGAGGTTCCTGGCATAGAAGTCCTTATACTGGTGACGGTCCTCGTCCGATGCTTCATACGACCATTCCGCACCCTCGGCAATGGTCACATCGTTAGGTACCCATCCGTAGCCGGGCAGGTAGTACTCGGACCAGAAATGGGTCCCCTCATGGCCGGGCACGAGCTGGTAACCGCCGATGGCCCGGGCGGGGATGCCGAGTGACCGGCAGAGGGCAGAGAAGTACATGCTCTGCGTGCCGCAGTCCCCAAACCCGGTCTCCAGCATATAGACCGATTCCGGTCTGCCACTGGCACTGAGCCTCACATGGGGTACGTTGCTGTAGGGGTGAGATACCACGTGCCAGTAGATCTTCTCTGCCTGCAGGTACGGGTTGGTTTCGTCCCCCACGATCTCGATCGCTTTTGCCTTCATCTCCGGCGTGATGACGATATTCTTACCGGACGCAGTGTACTTTTTGTATTCGGAATCTGCCGTGTCATAGTTCCCGACCTTTGCCGGGTCGATGATGTACCGGACCTCGTACTGGGTGTACCGGAACCTTGCGGTGACGGTGAGGGAATCCCCCGTCACGGACTCAAGCGGGATCTCGAGGTAGGCAAGGCCCATCTCCGAGTCCGTCCCGGTCTGTGACTTCACGTACTGCGCCGGCTCAACAGAGAGGATGGTGACATTTCTCTGGGAGGGGGCCTCGACCGGCAGGGGGACCCAGAGACGGAGGGTGCCGGTCTTCGGGAGCAGGGAGGCGGGGACAGTCAGGGTCTCCGTGCCTTCCCACCGGACGGGGTTGACATAAGTGCCGGCGCTCCCGTCATACGGGGCAAGGGCGATTCCCTTTACCTCGTCGTAAAACGGCGTCTTACCCATCTTTGCAGTAGCTTCCCGCATCAGGTCCATGTTGTGGGACCGGATATTGTTGATGGTGTTCGCGAAGTACCACGTCTCACCATCGCTCTCGATGCACTGGCTTGCGTCGCAGGGGAGCCAGCTGGCCTTCCGGTCCGCGGGAACGGTTGGGAACTCCGCATCGATCATGGCAGTCATGACCGACCGGTTATACGGGGACTCCGCATACATCCGGACGGACACCGAGGTCTTCTTCAGGGCATCCCGTGCCCGCTCCGCATTGCCGTCGGCCTTGTACTGCTCGTACGCCTGGACGTAAAGATCCGCGGCCGCGTGGTAATTGTCGGATGCAAACGCCTTCTCGGCCTGCGAAAAGACGAGGTCTGCAGGGGTTTTGGGATCAGAAACCTGCGTTGCAGGCCCGGGAGCCTGCTGGGGAGATGTACAGCCTGCCGCAAGAACATAAGCAAGCACGATCAGGAGAACAAGTCGTTTCATAACACACCTTTGTATGAGATAACTGACGGTAGTCATCGGGTATTAATCTTCGGAAATGCGGTATGACGGGGCAGATCGCCGACCGGTACGGATGCGACGGGAAACTTGCAGCAGCCATCGTGGTCTGCACCTACCTGATCAGCCGCGTGACCCTGCCTCTTGCGGCCGTGATCGGGGCCTGACAACCCGCGAAGACAATTCCAGAACCGTTATGCCATACGTGTCCCAACCGGTCTCCCATGAGTCCTCATGACCAAAACGCTCACCGGCAGCACGAGGTCTTCGACCCGAAGAACGCTGCCCACCTCGACACCCCCCTGCGCCATTTCCTCTACCGCCCGGAACGGCTGGCGGAGCGGCTGGTTGAGCCGGGCGGCCGGGTCCTCGACTTCGGCTGCGGCCCGGGGTTCTTCACCCGTGCATTCGCACAGCGGGTGGGAGAGAACGGCCGGGTCTTCTCCGCCGACCTCCAGGAGGAGATGCTCGCCATCGTGCGGGAGAAGATGGAGCGGGAGGGGCTCGGACTCCGGGTCACGACGTACCAGTGCCGGCCCGACACCATCGGCCTCCCCCGGGAGCTGGACGGGACGTTCGACCTCGCCACCGCAATCTTCGTAGTCCACGAGGTGCCGGACCCGAAGAGGCTCTTTTTTGAGTTTGCCGCTCTGTTAAAAAAGGGCGGGACGTTCTTCTTCTCAGAACCGCCGATCCTTGTTTCCGGCAGGGAGTTCTCTGACAAGATCGCCCTTGCGGAGTCCTGCGGGTTCCGGCTCGTGAGCCGTTCATGGTACTTCGTGAACCGGGCGGCGGTCTTCGAGCGGGGGTGAGGTTGGCTTCCACCTCACCATTTATTATCCTGAACTGACCATTCATCACTAGATATGCAAAAATCTCTCGTTCATGGGAAACATGAGACTGAATGGATTACGATATCCAAAGATGAGTACGATTCCCTGAACCGTACGATTGAAATACTCTCCGATAAGGAACTGATGGGCCAACTCAGAAGCAGCAAAGCAAAGAATACCGGGTCCCGCGACTTTGAAGAGGTTGCGCAAGAACTTGGGATTTAACACTCGTCTTTGTGATAAATCCCTTCAATATAGACGATTTCTCTGGCCTTATCGATCGAATAGTATATCCTGAACTTCTTTTCAAAATAGAGTTCCCATATCCCGTGAAGTGGTGCACGTAACGGGTTGCCATGGACTTCCGGGTTTTCTTTGAGTTTTCGTATCTTTTTTGCAAATTTCTGTTGAATAGCCTTGTCGTATCTTCGCAGCCATTGTTCCGCAGGATCCCTGATACGAATGATATATGAGCCCATGATGGTTCAACAGTATATCGACTTGCTTTTCGGGGAGATTTCCCGGATAAATATACTCCCAAGAGAATTATACGAAGTTATTCATTGTGAAAGTGTCGGTTCTTGTAAGACCAGATCCCGATCGATCCGGCTCAAGCATTTCAATCGCGATCGTGATCGCGCTTGAAATTTCCAAATCAAAGTCCGGTTGAAAAATATCAATCAAGGTCTGCTCAAAAAAATTCAATCAAGGTACGGTTGCGAAAAGTTAAATGGATCTGTAGCAGGCTGCTCCGACGAAACCCCCAGATATTCATCCAATTTTCAATCAAAGTCTGCTCAAAAATTTTCAATCAGATCCTGATTGATCTGAAAAAATCACGATCCGGTTGAAAAAGAAAAATCAAACTTTGGTTGATCCGGATCAGGTTTTCGATCGCGATCGTGATCGCGATTGAAAAAGGTAAAGGGAACCTTCGCCCCTATTGAGGGGGTCCGGCTGCATGATATCGTAAATACGCCCGGGCGAAAAAACACCCCTACTTCCGGCCGTTTCCACCCACCATGGTGCACTCTTCGGGCACAAAGAACCGCTTCCCGCCCGAGAGCGTCTTCCCGCAGAAGTCCCGGCAGGTCTCGGGCCGGGTATCATAAATGGCACAGCCCCACTTCGTGACGCCGGTGCCGTCCGCGGGCTCCTCCCGCAGGTGCCGGCAGGGGGAGTAGGCAAGGAAGTATCCTCCCGATTCTTTCAGCCCCCGCTCGCGGAGATAGTGGAGCTGGTGGGGTTTGCACTGTTTGATGGGGACAAGGGGGAGCCAGCGGCAGCACGCGCCGCACCGGCTGCAGGTTCCGGTTTCCCCGGAAGACTTGGCAGGCATCATACTGATCCATGTACCGGAAGGGAAGAAAAAAGTTGAGGGGGTGGGAGTTGTCGTGCGGGAAGGGTTTTTTTTATGAAGCCATCGGTATCCTGCCGGAACGTTAGGGACTACGAAAGAAGGCGTTCAGCGCAGGACCGGAGCCCCGCATCCTCATCCTCATCCGCCATGAACTCCTCAAGCCCCCTGACCGCCCCGGTACTCCGGATTGCTGCAAGGGCAAAAACCACCCGCCTGCGAATCGCAATCTCTTCATTTTTGTCTTTAAGCTTCCCGATCAGGTCATCGACCGATCTGCCGCTCCGGATCTGGCCGAGCGCATCAATTGCACCCAGCCGTATGTTCGGATCCTTATCCCTGAGAAGATCCACGAGCGGACGCACGGCCCGGGGATCATCGCTCTTCCCAAGCGCAACAACGGCCCGCTCCCGTTCGGCCGCATCGGTCGCGTTGAGGGCCACATGGGCAAGATCATAGACGATACCCCTGCCAGCAAAGGACTCGTGCCAGTCCCTGCTCCCGAAATTTCCAACACCTGAACTCATTGATTTTTCCTTAAAAAACCCACAAAGGGCATTCACAAAACGCTTCAATCTTATAAGCGAGCCGGAGAAAACCCGGGTCCGCTTCAGAAGAACAGCAGCCGCTTACCACGGGCGGCCCGTACCGTAGTCATCCCCGGCATCCCGTGATGAACTGACGCGTACATTAGATCAGCTGTATTGCAATACCGGTATAAAAATGTGTACGATACCAAAAGTAGGGTCCCCCAATTTTCAGGATACCCCGCGGGGAAGAGGCACGCATATGCCCGGTCCCATCGTGAAAAATCCCTAAAAGAAGGGATGGCTGTGCATCATTTGTGATAGGGTTCGCCCCGGAGGATCCGGAACGCCCGGTATACCTGCTCCAGCAGGAGGAGCCGGGCCATCGGGTGGGTGAACGTCATCTTCGAGAGGGAGAGGCGCAGGTTACTCCGGGCCATAACCGCCGGCGAGAGACCGAGATCGCCCCCGATCACAAAGGCCAGATGGTTCTTTGAGGAGAGTTCCCATTCGCCAAACGAGCCGGCAAGATCCCCGCTTGACCAGTTCTGCCCTAAAACGTCGAGTGCGATGATATAGGAACCCTCGGGGATCAGGGCTAGAATCCGGTCTCCTTCCTTCTCCATTGCTGCCGATTCGGTTGCGGGCGAGGCAGATGCCGGTCGTTTCTCATCGGTAACCTCAATGATCTGCACGTTCGCGTAGGGGCGGAGGCGCTTGAGGTACTCAGCGATTCCCTCCTGCAGGAACCGTTCCTTGATCTTTCCGACGGCAATAATCCGAATCTGCATAGTGCACAGCACTGAGGGACATTCAATAACGCAGGCTACACTGACGGGAAAAGAAGAGATGGAGTATGTTACCTATGAATTACCCTTGGCATCTTTTGCATCGATCTTCTGGTGCGATAACACATCCAGCAGGACTTCTTTCATCATATCTTTCATGAGTTCCCGGCCCTCATCAGATGACATGTAGTCCTTGAACAGCTCTTTGAACTGTCCCATATCGTGGTGGTTATCGACGAAGGATAATAAAGCTTGTGTAATGCAGTCCGAGACCGTGGAGAACTTCTTTTCCTCGTACACGAGTTTATTGACCTTCTCGTAGATATTGGGGGGCATTTTATACGAGATCGCAACGCGTTCCCCGCGGGTCGCCGGTATTTTTTCTGCCATTCCCTAAAAAATAGGGTAAATTACTATAAATAGGCTGTTAAATGCCCGCAATAATCCATAAGTATTCCGAAATCCGGGTTGGGTAATCCATAAAAAATACTTATGGAGTACTTTTTATAGCGCGGCGTGCTACAAGGAAAATGTCGCAGGTGAACGAGATGAATGAAATACTTTTGTTACTCCTTGGAATGGTGGGCGTCTTTGCTGTCGGGTGCAGCACCGCCCTCCTTGCGCTCGGAAAGATGATCGACCAGTTCCCCACGGGTGACGAATCGAACCGCTCGCGGAGTATCGCAAGCCCGATCGAGACCACACGGCTCTCGGTTGCCCTCTTCTGGGGCCTCTTTATCGTAGGGACGTGGGCGGTATTCCAGGAGAGCAGGATCCTGATGATCGCCGGTATCACCACGTTCTTTGCCATCTGTCTCTTCATGCTGACTGCATTGATCTTCTCCTTTGCCGTGCTCAATACCATGCGGGGTAAAAAACAGGGGACCGGGAACCCGGTTCTTCAGCTCACTCCGTCATCAACTGCTGCCCCGGTGCCGGTTGCGCTGCCGCTGGCAGAGCCCGCCCCCCCCTCGCCGGTTATCCGGAAGCGGTACAACAATCCCGTCACCGATTTTATGCTCAATGCATTGCTCAAGAAGGACTGAAGAATTCTTTTTTTTACAATACGTAGACGCTCTCGGGGGCTCCGCCCCCGCCGCTGTGGCGCCCCCCGGTTGCGATAACGACGTATTACTTGCAACGACCTCGTTACATCGCACGGCATCCCGTCCCCCCGTTGGGGGACTGGTGGTGCAAGAGGGGGGCTCATCGATAGGAAAAACAATTTTCTATTGAAGGTATAATCAATGATTGACGGAATGTTTTGTTATGCCAAATTCAAAAAAATCTGTAAAAATGAGATTCTTTTCCTTTTTATTGGAATTTTGATTGGATTTTTAATCGCATTGTTACTGTACTGTGTATTTTTCTCTCCTCACATCCATCAACCTGACACCGCTCTAACTGAATATTTCCAATATATTGATAAAACTGCAATCAATGAAACGGGTTCAGCAGAAATTTTCGCCATATTAGATGCATCATCGCATGGTGATGACCTCCAACGCTTGAATACTATTGCGGATTTAATTACCAATGACTACAGATCCGGTGTTTGGAATAATGAAAATCTTACTCCCTTCAATCACTCTCAAAAATATTATTATTATAAAACAGGAAAATTTTGGATTGTTCCACCATATGACGACACAAATCGAAATATTGCCGCAGATCCGAATTGGTTAATCTACAATAAAATTGGATCTTGTCGAGAGTTATCAATTCTTTTTAATGACATTACACGAAAAGCTGGATTCTCATCACGAATTATTAGAACAGGAGATGGTAGTGAACCATATGGAACTGGCGCCACACACTGGTGGAATGAGATTGAGATCCAAGGGACAAACAAGACTTTTGATGTTCTATGGTATGGTCAAATAAAATATCACATTAATAACGGTTCCTCGTGGTCTGGAGATAGAGAGGACTTTTTCAATAATTCGAATAGTTTTTCTCCAAAGCAATTATGTGAGAAAAAAGGAGTCTGGATTACGGATAAATATGGACGAAAAATCGAAGATGTCACTTTAGATTATATGGACACATACAACTGCACGTATTAAAACACAAAGCAAGAGAGGGGGTATTACCCAAAAATCTTCTTTGACTGCTCTAACGCATCAACGGCGGGCAGGACCTTTCCGGTCAGGAATTCTATGCAGGCCCCGCC
>DUHF01000171.1:0-194 GCA_013331015.1 Methanoregula sp. | reverse complement strand
CCGCCGCCGACAACCGAGAACTCCACTTTGGATGCGGCCCTCAGCATCTCATGAGTGCCGGTGGCAAAGTCCGCTTCTTCAAAGAGCCCGGCAGGACCGTTGAAGACCACGGTGCCGGACTTTTTCAGTACCCCGGCAAACTCCGCGATCGCGTCCATGCCGATATCGAGGACCGGGGTCTCTTTTGGAATCTT
>DUHF01000199.1 GCA_013331015.1 Methanoregula sp. | reverse complement strand
ACCTTGGCGGCACGGGAGCCGTTCTTCAGACGCGGGACGTGTGATGAGCCGCGACCGCTTCCCCAGCCTACTGCTGACGAGCAGATGCCGGCAAACGGGTATGTCCCGTGCGGCTGACGCCTTGTGCTCTGGAGGGCCATGACTGCTTTCTTGATCAGATCGGGGCGGTACGCTTCGGAGAAGATCTCCGGAAGATCGATACTTTTGGTAACTCCGCCATCCAGTGTTTTAACCTGTGCTTTCATCTCTGATCACCCCTGTTTGCTCTGGACGCTCACAAACTGGATTGCCGGCATCCTGACGACATGTTCTCCAAGACGCATTGCCGGGCGGATACGGATAAGCCGCTTGACCGGGCCGGGGATCGAGCCTTTGACCAGCACGTACGGGTTCCTGATAACACCATAGTGAAGGAATCCGCCTGCCGGCATGATCTCGCCTGCGTTCTCGGAAAATTTCAAAATCCGCTTGTTGAATTCGGTGCGCTGCTGGTATCCCAACTGGCCGATCTGGGGGACTTCCCACCGTACATGGTGGGGGTTCCAGGGTCCGAGGGTTCCAATGTGACGTTTCTTACCGCCGACTGCGTGCTTTCGCTTGCGCAGGGAAATACCCCAGCGCTTGACTGCACCCTGGGTTCCCTTACCCGTGGTGATTGCAGTGATGTCTGCGTAGGCACCGGTCTGGACAACGTTGTTGAGCGTCACTTCCTTTCCAAGGAGCCCGAGGGCGAAGTCCAGCTGTTTTGCGATGTCTGCCCCGCCAACCTTGATCTCCATGAGATCGGGGACTTTCTTGGGGACCCCGGTCATCGTTGCCGGCTGGGTGTAGCTGACCGCATAGATCTCGGCTATGGTACCTGCTGCTGCTGCGTCACTGATCTTCTTCCGGGCTGCTTCCCCGTTATAGTTCTTGGGGAGCGTGATACGGCGGCCGAGAATGGCATCAAGCTGGTCTGCCCAGACTTCAGCGAGTGCATGTTTGCCATAGGTATCTTTTGAGTAAACGCGGATGGCTGCCACTTTCATCGAAGGAACCTCGATGACGGTGACGGGAACCATGATCTCCTTGCCCTCGGTAGGACTATTCTTGTGATCGTCCACCATGACAATATGCGTCATACCCACTTTATATCCGGCAAAACCCTGCAGGATCGGTGCGCCCTCGTAGACTGGCCACGATTGGTACTTCGGGATTGGACTCTTTGCACGCTTTCGCGGGCTGAATGCAAGGGAGCCGCGGCGTGGTCTGTTGATTTTTGGCATGTGTTTATCAATCCTTTTTGCGTGTAGGTTATTCTCAAGTGCGACACGAGTTTTTGTTTACATCCGAGATGTGTGATAACTTCGTGATGAAGCCAACACGCGACACGGGCGCACCGGCAAGTCCGGAAGCCCTGCGGGAGATCCCTTATCAAGGGGATATGTACCCGCCGGAGCGCGTCCTGCCAGATCGCCTGGTTACGGAGATGCGCAAAGAGATGAACTCTAAACGCCTGAACCGGTGTGCACCGGTTTTTCCTGTCTCGCGAAAGAAGATCCTGATAATAGCGCATCCCCCGGTTTTAGGGGGAACGGGCTCGTTGCACGAACGTCGACCCATGCGCGGTAATCAGACCCACTCTGTCAGCCTGTTGTGACGAATCACAACTCCTTCTCGGGATCCCATCCGTATATGGACGGGTTCACCAATCGAGGGCTACCCACGGCACAACCGTCATCCCTGTGTCTGGAGGCACGGTTCCGCCGTAAGCAGGATCCATAACAGGGGTTTTTTCCCTGTCAGTGCAAAGGATCCGCTAAGGATAACCTCATATCGGCTTCCTTAATTATTGCATAAAAGGAGATATAAACATATGCCAGATCGGTTGGAGATTTGAACAGCAGGTCCCGGAAAAAACGAGTTACCCGAAATATATCTCTCCCTGATCCGTGATATAGACCACGATGTCCTCACAGACCTGGCGCGCCTTACAGCATTGCGCCTTGGACTCGCGTAACCGGTTGATGAGGGAGATTGTGTCGTATTTTACCTTGATATTGATCTTTTCTGCTTCACGGAAAACGATGGCAGGAACTTCGAAAAGATCTGTTCCGTTGGGGATGGTGCAGAGCTGTGTGGCATCCAGCGTATAGAGGAATTCAAGGGTCTCTTTGGCCCTCCGGATATTTTCCATTGCACTCTTTTCAATCGTGCAGACATTGGCTTTGGATGTAGAGATGATATCAGCAATCTGCTGCTGGGTCAGCCCCTGTTTGCGATACCGGAGGACCTCCATCTGGCGGTCGGTGAGCAACCCGTCTTTCATGGTACCAGATTTTCTATTTGGGCTTAAACACTTTTCGTTAACTTTCAGCAGTGGGGTTGAAAATGTTGGGATCAATAACCAGGTATCCTGCACATTTTAAACAGGAGGCCTCCCTTTTTTACGACGTGAAAACATTTCACAATGTTTATAAGAATCCCGGGTCATAATACCATGTTAAAAAAATATCGAGGTGAATTAGATGGTTGTTAAAGTAGGCGTTGCTAAACTCGGCAACATTGCAAGCGGTGTTATGGCAGAGCTGCTCCTCGACGAGAGAGCAGACCGTGAAGACATGCAGACATTCATGGCGACCAGCGGCACGAAACTCGAGCCCGCAGATGTTGACCGTGTAGTATCCAACCTTAAGGCATACCAGCCGGACTTCTGTATCGTTGTCTCCCCCAACGGAGTTCTCCCTGGCCCAACCGGTGCCCGCGAGCAGCTCGCTGCAGCTGGTATCCCGGTTATCATCATTACCGATGATGTAACCACAAAGAAGGAATGGGAAGCCCTCAAGGCTGACACCAAGTTCGGCTACATCATCATGAAGGCAGACTCCATGATCGGTGCCCGCAGAGAGTTCCTCGACCCCGTCGAGATGGCTGACTTCAACGGCAACCTCGTCAAGGTTCTGGCAATCACCGGTGCATTCCGTAAACTCCAGATCGCTGTCGACAAGGTCATCGATCAGGTCAAGGCCGGCAAGAAGGGTACAGAACTTGAGCTCCCCAAGATCATCATGACCACCGACAAGGCAGTCGACGGCGAGTTCACCAACAACTATGCACTCGCAAAGGCACGCGCTGCCCACGAGATCGCCATGGCAGTTGCAGGCCAGAACGTCAAGGGCTGCTTCATGACCAAGGAATGGGAGAAGTACATCCCGATCGTTGCAAGCGCTCACGAAATGATGAAGGTTGCAGCAATCCTTTGTGACGAAGCCCGCGAAATTGAAAAGGCCGGCGACAGCGTTCTCCGCAAGCCCCACAAGAAAGACGGCGTTATCGTCTCCAAGAACAAACTCGTAGCAAAATTCGAGTAAATTTTTTTTATTCTTTTTCTTTTCGGTAATATCTTCCCAGATCTTCCGGCAAAGTCAGGATAACCGGTTCGAGATGCATCCGCTCCATGAACGCCGAGTCGCTCATTGACGACGGGTTGGGATTGATGCGGGAGATCAGCGAGCAGAACGCACAAAAGCCGTGATCCTCACCGGCTGCATCAAAGAAAAGCGACATGTTGAACGCGTGCGTCCCGAGCCTGCGGTAGAGTGAGAGCACTTCCAAAATCCCCCGGGCCAGAAGATCGATATAGCATTCAAACTCATCGATTGATGCAATGGGAAGGATTCCGCGCACTTCGCGCTCACCAATCGGAACCGCGTGGGCGGACCAGAGGATCTCATCACCAAAGAGATACCGGTCGGATACCCGCTCCTCCTGTCGTACCGCATCCCAGTAGTTCTTCTTTTGGTTCGAGCGGTATGCCTGGCAGGCGGTGAGATACTGATCAACGATCCGCGAAGGGCGCGACCCGGCCATTCCCTGCATATGGGGATGGAGGAGGCTTGCCCCGGCAGAGGGAAGAAAATTCCAGTTGATACTCGGATACCCCCCCGTATTTTTGAGGGCTTCTGTCTGCCCGTGGAGGGCATCGACGATCTGATGGCGGCTGAAGGTCTCGATAAAATGGTCTTTGGTGATAACCGTTACAATGTGATCTTCCCCAAACGGGTAGAGGTTTGGAAACGTGACACTCTCCCCGACCAGGATCCGGCTTCCATCGGCAAACGTCGGCGTAATCTCAAAGATGGCATCACGGCAGAACGGGCACCCGTCAGGAGTCAGGGGGATATGCAGGGTCTGGTCAATACGCCGAAGGAGACGATCCGGGCTGATCCGGCACCGAAGCCCGGTCAGGTCTTCCTCACGGTACTGGAGGATGCCGCGGGGCGTTGTAACTTCGGTGACCGAAAACATTGCTCTTCATACTACTATTATCCTGCCGGGGAAAATAGTCGTTTGCCCGTGGCAGGGGTTTCCCACCCGTGATTATCCGGGGGGGAAAATAAGTTTTTTTAAAAAAATATCTGACGGGGATTACCCGTTTCCGGGTCATCCCCGCAGGTATAGTCTTTCCGCACTTATACGACGTACTTGCCGAGGAGGCGGATCGAGTTGGTCATGTCCGGACCAAGAGGGGAGCCGAAGATGATCTGGGTCACACCGGCCTTGGTTAAGTCTTCACACTTCTGCTTGACCATGTCAGGGGTTCCTGCAATGGTGAATGCATCGATCTCCTTGTCACCAACGAGTTCGCCAACACTCTTGAAGTCGAACTTTCCGAGTGCGGCCTTGATCTTGGCTACATTGCCAAGGTCGAGTCCGTGGCGGGTGAGCAGGGGTTCGGGTGAGCCGGCTGCGATGAATGCGGCAACGATCTTTGCTGCATTGCGTGCCTTCTTCTCGCTCTGGTCGATCGACATTGCGGTGTATGCACCGATGTCGAAGTTCTTCTTGCCAACCTTGTCGCAGGCTGCCTTGATGATCGGGATTGCAACCGCGAAGTCCTTGGGGTTGGATGCGTTGATCAATGCACCGTCACCGATTCTTCCGGCGAGCTCAAGGACCTTGGGGCCCTGTGCACCGATGTACATCGGGATACCCTTCTTTCCGGGCAGGGTGACACCAGTCAGCTTTGCACCGTCGTAGTCGAAGAACTGCATGCCTGACTTCTTGACTTCCTCGCCGGCACAGAGCTTGCGGATCTGCACGACTGCTTCCTCGAGGCGGCCGACCGGTTTTTCCGGGTTGATGGCCAGCTTGGGGAGGGTCGAGAGGTCGCCCGGTCCAATACCGAGAACGGCACGGCCATCAGAGATCTCGTTGAGGGTGCAGGCAAAGGATGCCATTGCAGCCGGAGTGTCGGTGAAGGCGTTCATGATACCCGGGCCCATCTTGAGGCTCGTCGTTGCCTGCGCGATGGCGGCAAGGGTGGGGTAGCAGTGACGGTTGTTGTAGTGGTTGGTGATCCATGCAAAATCAATGTCTTTGGACTCAGCAAGTTTACAGAAGTTAACAACTTGCTTTACGTTGACATTTCCTGGTACGAATTCAATTCCATATGTCAAGGTCTTGTTCACCTCATTGTGTATTACCGTACACGCGTTTAAATAAATTATGATTTTGTGCTGGCAGCCGGAAGAGAACTCATCCAAAATGGACTGATTTTTAGCTGTTCTTTCGAAATAATCGAGATTATGTAGTTTTAGGCAAAGAGAACGCAGGAGGCTGGCTCAATTCAGGACGCCTTTTGGAGGCTGTTGGTTATTTCTGCTCCGGGAAATACATCCATGGATCGATCTTTCCCATACGATCCAGGATCCGGTTTTCCTGGCAAAATCGGTTTGGGGGTTATCCGGATTGATTTTTGATCGCGATCGTGATCGCGATTGCAATTTCAAATTCGGGATCCGATTGCGAAATGAAAATCGCTGATCGATTTTGAGATCGAAATCGCTGATCGATTTTCATAAAAAAATCGGTGCCCGATCATATGCTCCGTCTGTTTTTGCGGTTAATAATCCGGTTTTCAATCGCGATCCGAATGCAAAATAAAAATCGCAGATCGATTTCTTTCAGAAAAACCGGGATCCGATCGTGAAATGAAAACCGGTTCCTGATTTTTCCTTACCGATTTTCAATCGCGATCGTGATCGCGGTTGAATTTTAAAAACCGGGATCCGATTGCAAATGAGGTTCTCATGAAATCATTCCTATTCGTTAAACTCTTCAGGAACTTCGACATGTCCAATCCCTCACAAGGATATAGCAGTTGAGGATTGGTCAGCATCTCCTGGGGAGGGCTGGCCGCAATGGGAGTCATAATCTCTCACCCTGTTTTCACCAGAGCAGTTTCCCTCTTTATAAAAAATGGAGATGGGTCAGATCGAGATAACTATTTTTTTAAGAGAGGATCTGTTCAGGATCCTTTGCGAAGTAACCTGTTCCGGAAGAGGGGCCGGGTAATTGGAGGGTTTGATTTCTGAAGGGTTGTTTTCTCTATTGAGCCGTGCGGAAGTCACAGAAAAACTATTTTTCTTCGGAAACGATTATCCTATAAGATATTGAACTACGACTGTGTACACATACTCACACAGATTCAGGTGACCACGATGGTCGTACCTGGTTAACAGGAATTAAAAAATGCGAATCGTAGCAATAGGACTGGGCGGAGCTGGATGCAGGATCGTTGATAGTCTTTACTCAACGGATCGTAAGAGCAGTAAAGTGGCGTGCATCCAGGGACTGGCTGTGGATGTCGATGAGAGTACATTGCAACAGCTCACCGCCCTACCGGAAAGTTCACGGTTATATTTTCCGGCAATAGATCCGGAGAT
>DUHF01000216.1 GCA_013331015.1 Methanoregula sp. | reverse complement strand
ACCATGAGCGATATCCTCATTGCCATAATCCTTGTTGTGATCATCGTCGCGATCATCTGGTACCTGCTCAGGCAGGTCTCGGCCCTCATCGTGAATGCGGTCATCGGGCTCGTCTGCCTCTTCCTGCTCAACTTCCTGCACGTGATGCAGTGGATCGGCCGGCCCGATCCCGGCTGGGACCTTGCAACGGTGCTCATCTGCTGCATCGGCGGCGTGCCCGGCGTGCTTATCCTGATGCTGCTCTCGATCCTCGGGATTACCCTCTGAACGGGGCCGCCCCCGCCCCTTCCACCTCCCCCCCTCCGTCGGAGCCCGCACTGTCATGGGGGATCCGGGTGTCAATATCCCCACTCTTTCAAATCGGGCTCCGTTTGTCAATCGGAGGATATTTCAGACGATTTAAATCTGCTCATCGTTTCGGGCTTTTTAAAAAAACCAGCTGAATTCGTGCCAACAGGCCAGCTAATGCATTCCAAATCGCCTTATATGGGCTCCGTTTCCCGGTTTTTACGACTGAAGCCAAAATTGCGTAATTGGGACCCAATTGGTTGCCCGATCTCCCCTCCGGGCCATAGGACAGGGTGGCCTGAGCGGGGAGCGGGGGTGTTCCGGGACAGCTGCCCGTGGGGAAATGTCGTGTTCTGACATGGAGCAACAGCCCCGTCACATCCGGAGCAATGCCATTTTCCCTTAAGCAGAGAGAGCCCGCGGAGGTGCGGAAAGCCCGGCCCTCTTCTTCAGCAAACCGGGCATGGGAAAGATTCTCGTCCGATCATGGTAAAAAAAAATGATCCGGATCCATCAGGTTTGATCGTTCATTTGCAAACCGATCCGGGTTTTCCCATTCCGGCCGCAACCCTTCTCGCGAAAAAAACCGTTCCGGAAAAAACCGCGATCCGATTCTGATCTGCAAATCGATCAGCGAATGCCGGATCAAAATCGATCAGCGAATCTCATTTTGAAATCGATCAGCGATTAAAAATTAGTCCCGGGACCAAAAGTACTGACGGAACAGAAAACCGGTTCCCGATTCTTATACGAAAATCGATCAGCGATTTTGATCGCAGAATCGATCAGCGATTTACGTTTTCCAATCGGTCAGCGATTTTTTTAATTGCAACCGTGATCATGATCGCGATTGAAAACCTGATCCGGCCCAATCAGGGGCTGCTGCCCGGAGCAAAAACGGGCCCGCAGCCCGGCCTAAAAAAAAGAAGAGCGGTTCTCCGCTAAAACACGTTCGCTTCCGAGTACACCAGCACCTGGTCCTGCTGGATCTCGTACGGCTTGATCTCGCGGGAATGGGCAGACATCCGCATCTTCACCACTTCCAGCGCAAGGTGGACGTCGGTTAAGTCCGAGGGCCGGACGTACCGGAGCAGGATGACCGTGTCCGAGAGGTACTCGATGAGCCCGTGCCGGCTTGAGAAGACATTGTCCCTGTCCGTCTCAGACGTCATCATGATGGTGCACTTCTTGTCTCGGAGCCCCTCGATGAAGTGGAACATCTCCCGGCGCCGCTCGGAGTCCGTGGAAAAGAGGTCTTCGAACAAGGAGATGGGATCGATGACCACCCGTGTTGCCCCCACCTGCTCGATCAGGCGGGGCAGCTCGTTCTTGATCCGGTTGTTGGCCAGGTTGAAGTCCGTGGGATCGAGCTTGATGACAAACAGCGCGGTGTTCAGGTAGGGTGTGACATCCCAGCCTTTGAGCCGCATGTACTCCACGATCCGCTCCTGCCGCTCTTCGAGGCTGATATAGATGACCTTCTCCTCCTTCTTAAGCCCATCCCAGACAAACTCCAGGGAGAAGGTGGTCTTGCCGGTACCATAGGTCCCGATGACCGCACAGATGCTCTCCGGAATCAGGCCCCCGCCGAGCATATCGTCGAGCCCCACGATACCGACCTTGACCCGCCCGCCGTTCATATGACCACCCGGATATTGCTCACTTCAAAGCCGCCGGTGGTCGAGATCCTCACGGCAAACTTCACGAGATCGCGCTCTTCGAGCTTTGGCATAACGCCCCGGAACTTCTCAAAATACATCACCCGGTGCCGCCGTGCACCTGTGCTCTCCTCCCATTTGAAGAGCACAACTGCATCTGCAATCTCCGCCAGTTCCCGCTCCTTAGCGGATTCGAGAATTCCCTGGCTGAGCAGGAGGTAGGTGGTGATCCCCCGCTGCTTGGAGACCCGCTGGAGACCCCGCAAAAAGCCGGTCATGTTCTCCCATGAACCGGGGATCATGGACTGGGTGGCGATGTCGGTCACCGAATCCAGCACAACAAGCCCGCCCGGTTTTGTCGTGTTGATGACGTTTGCGAGCTGGACAAGGATGTTCTCATGACCGGACCGTTTCTGGAGTCGCGTGAAGATATCGCTGTGGCTGTACCAGTCATCCGGGACCACGCTGCGATCGAAATAGAGCTCCGATAAGTCCTCAAACTGGATCCTGTTCACCAGTTTTTCCAGGTCATTGACATGCAGGGAACTCAACATCTCCTGCCGGACATCCTCCTTGATCCGGGTGAACGTGATGTACCGGATCTCAGTGGGGACAACAACATCTTTCTTAACCCCTTCTGGCACCGGGCCAAGGTTATTGACGATCGAACTGAAAACAAACTCGTAGTTGCCCGCCCCGAGATCCCCAAGGAGCAATATCACCGAACCCTGGGGAACGCCCCCGTCAAGGATGGGATCAAGGGAGGCGATCCCGGTGGGCATTTTTTGTAACTGTGTCTCTGGCATCTGTTCGCCTCAATAGGGATAATCTGGGGTTGTATTCGCACAAGAGACTCGCATGGAGTCAATGATAAAGATATCTGTCCTGCGGCACACACAAAAAAATAAAAAAAATGCGGAACAATTCCCAAACAGGGCATGTATCCTCCTGCAATGACCCATACTTATATAGAATGGTTACCCGAATTATAATCCGGGAATACCCGGATTGACCGGTGGCGGGAGCGATATATGCAGATTAAGGATTTTTTCAAATCCATCGGGAAAGAAGCCCCCGATGGCAAGCCATTAACACAACCTCAGGATCCTGTCGTGGGCGAACCAGAACTTTTACTAAAAGAAACCCCTGCGGCAGAATCCCTGCCTGAGTCCCCCGCACCCGCTGCCGTTTTTCCTCCTGCCCCGGCCCCCCTGCCCGTGAGCCCGGCAGCACCAAAGAGACCGGATGCAACCTACCGCCACTACTTCCGGCTCCTGAAAGGAAAAGCCGCCACCACCATCGAAGAATACGACTTCGAACGCCACGGAAGCCTTGTCGAAGCGGTCGTTCCTGGCGAGTATGAGCCGCTGGACCAGTACTGGATCGAGAAAGGCCGGTCCCTCATCATCATCGGCCACAACAAGCGGACCAACCAGAAAGAGTACCTGCTGTTTGAGCCCTCCCTCTCGGATTTCGAATACGAGCTCCTCGAGCGTCTCCACGAAGACCTTCGCGATGTCCTCATCCTGACAAGCGATGAGATTAGGAAAGACCGCAAGCAGATCCTCTTAGAGAAGATGCAACGCCTGGTTGACGATTACGGTCTCTCACTTGAACCAACAACGATGTTCAAGCTCCAGTACTTCCTTATCCGGAACTTCATCGGCTGGTCGCGGATCGATCCGCTCATGAAGGACCCTATGCTCGAGGATATCTCCTGCGACGGCAACAATATCCCCCTCTTCCTGTACCATAGGCAGTACCGGAACATCATGACCAACATCATGTTCGAGTCCGATGTCCTGTACTCGCTTGCCATCACCCTCGCCCAGCGGTCCGGCAAGCACATCTCCACCGGCTCGCCCATGATCGATGCCACCCTGCCGGAAGGCTCCCGCCTGCAACTGACCCTTGGCACGGAAGTGACCACCCGGGGCACCTCCTTTACCATCCGTAAGTTCAGGGAGGAACCGTTCTCTCCCATCGAACTCATGGAGAACGGGACGTTCAATGCCGATGCACTCGTGTACTTCTGGCTTGCCATCGAGAACAACAAGAGCCTGATCTTCATCGGCGGGACCGCGTCCGGCAAGACCACCTCGCTCAACGCGGTCTCTCTCTTCATCCCCCCGGTGGCAAAGGTGGTCAGTATCGAGGATACCCGCGAAATTACGCTCTACCACGACAACTGGATCGCAAGTGTCACCCGCGAAGCCTTGACCGAAGGCGGCAATGCCATCAACATGTTCGACCTGCTCCGGGCTGCGATGCGGCAGCGGCCCGAGTTCATCCTGGTAGGCGAAGTCCGTGGTCCCGAGGCCCAGACCCTCTTCCAGGCCATGAACACCGGGCACACCACGTTCTCCACCATGCACGCGGGCAGTGTTGACGCAGCCATCCACCGTCTCGAGAGCGAACCCCTCAATGTGCCCCGGAACATGATGCAGGCCTTGAACATCTTAAGCGTCCAGGGCCTCATCTACCGCGGGACCGAGCGGGTCCGCCGGGTCCAGGAAGTAGTCGAGATCGCCGGCATCGACCCCACCACCGGCAATCTCCGGGTGAACAATGTCTTTGTCTATGACCCGGTCCAGGATCTCTTCGC
>DUHF01000144.1 GCA_013331015.1 Methanoregula sp. | reverse complement strand
GTTGAGGTCAATTCCCACCTCTTCGAGCTCCAGGGCCGGCAGGTGTCGTTATCCATTGCCCGTGACATCACGGAACGCAAGCAGATGGAGGATGCCATACGGGCAAGCGAGCAGCGACTGCATGCCATCATCGACGGTTCTGCCATCCCGCTCTTTGTCATCAGCCAGAACCATGAAGTGATCTACTGGAACCGGTCGCTTTCTAGGTACACGGGAATTGCTGAGGCCGACATGCGGGGAACAAAAGAGACCTGGAAGGCCTTTTACGCCATGCCGCGCCCGGTCATTGCCGATCTCCTGATAGACAACAACCTTGTTGCACTGGATGAATGGTACCAGGGAAAATGCACGGAATCAAAGCATACTCCCGGTGCCTTTGAGATAACCGAGTTCTTTCCCACGATCGGGAAAAACGGCACCTGGCTGCACTGCACGGCAATCGTGATCCGCGATGAGAGGGGAGACGTTATCGGCGCTCTTGAGACGCTTGAGGACGTTACCGAGCAGCGCAAAGCCGAAGAGGAACTCACTGGCAGCGAGACGTACCTCAAGACGATCTTCAACTCCGTCCAGACAGCGCTCGTCATCATCGAGCCCGACACCCACCGGATCTTCGATCTCAACCCTGCCGCAGAGAGACTGATCGGGGCCGGCCGCGGGGAACTCATCGGGAAACCCTGCCAGCAGGGATTCTGTCCGGTAAAGGAGGGGCGATGCCCGGTAACCGATCTCAACCTCCGGTTTGAAAATACCGAACAGATCCTCATCACGGTATCGGGAACAAAGGTACCGGTAACCAAGACCATTGTTCCGGTCACCATCACCGGAAAACACTACCTGCTCGAGAATATTCTCGATATCACCGACCGCAAACGGGCAGAGGACGCCATGCAGAAGGCGTATTTCGAGCTCGAACAGAAGGTGCAGGAGCGGACTTCTGAACTGAGCAGGCTCACCGGGAACCTCCGGAGCGAGATTGTCGAGAGGAACCGGGTCATGGAAGCCCTCAGGATAAGCGAAGAGAAGTACCGGTCGCTCGTGGAACAGACCAACGACCTTATCTTCCATATCGATACGGACGGGCTCATCACGTATATCAGCCCGAATATCCAGTCGATCCTGGGGTTCCGTGACACCGAGGTCATCAAAAAGAGTCCGACCCTGTTCATGACCGAGGCCAGTCGGCCGGCTTTTGCCAGGCTGCACGAGCACAATATCAGCCAGCAGACTGCCGTATCAGGCATTGAACTCTCGTTTGTGGATGCCGGCGGACAGGTGCACATCTTTGAGATCAACGGCACACCCCACATTGACGCTTCGGGTATCTTTATCGGATTTTCGGGAATTGCCCGCGACATCACGTATAAAAAGGCCCTGCAGGACGAGATCTCCGCATCGTTAAAGGAGAAGGAGATCCTCTTAAAAGAGATTCACCACCGGGTCAAGAACAACATGCAGGTGATATCGAGCCTGCTCAGCCTGCAGGCGAAGATGGTCAGGGACGAGAAGAGCCGGGATGCGATCAAAGAGAGCCAGAACCGGGTGATGTCGATTGCGCTCGTCCACGAAAAACTCTATAAATCAAAAAGTCTCGCAGAGATCGATTACAGCGAATATATCCGGAAAGTGGCACAGAACCTGCTCGACTCGTACAATGTCCAGGCAGACAAGGTGGAACTGACTGTTGAGGCAGATGAGATCGTTCTTCCCATCAGTAAAGCGATTCCTGTCAGCCTGATCGTCAACGAGCTCCTCTCCAATTCCCTCAAATACGCATTTCCCGATGACCGGAAAGGAACCGTCGGGATCATCTTCAAAAAGGAAGGGGACCGGCATCTCCTCACGGTCTGGGACAATGGCGTAGGCCTCCCCGCCGGGTTCGCGTGGGATAAGACCGAGACGCTGGGTCTCCAGCTCGTGACCTCCCTTGTGGGGCAGTTGGCCGGCACCATCGAATTTGCGGGGGACAACGGGTGTGAATTCAGGATAGCATTTAGCGTAGATACAGGAACAGGTGAAGAACATGGGTGATACAAAAATTCTTGTGGTTGAGGATGAGGCGATAACCGGCATGGATCTCCGGCGGAGCCTGGTCGAGATGGGCTATTCGGTTGTGGCGATTGCAACGACCGGCGAACTTGCGGTGCGAAAGGCATCCGAGCTGCACCCCGACCTGATCCTGATGGATATCATGCTTGCCGGAAAGATGAACGGGATCGAGGCAGCAGAAGAGATCAGACGGGAGCTTCGCATCCCGGTGGTCTATCTCTCGGCGTACAGCGATGACTCGTTCCTGGCAAAAGCCAAGCTCACCGAGCCCTTCGGGTATATCCTCAAGCCGTTCCGGGAACTGGAACTCAAGACCACCATCGAAATGGCGCTGTACAAACATGCCATGGAACACGCGCTCCGGGTCAGCGAGGCGACCACCCGCGTCCTCCTGAATGCCACCGATGACATCCTCTTCCTTGCCGATACCAACGGGCGCATCCTTGCGGCTAACGAGTCCCTGGCACACCAGTCGAAAAAATCCGTCAATGATCTCACCGGGACCAACACGTCCAGCCTTGTCTCGCAGGGCATCCTCTCCTCGCGGATGGCAGGCTGGAACGTGAACATCACCCATAAAAAACCCGAGCACTTTGAGGAAGAGTTCCGGGGCAGGTGGTTTGATACAACCGTCTATCCCATCATCAATCCCGGAGGGGACGTGGTATTGTTTGCGGTCTATATCAGGAACATCTCATCCAGCAAGAAGACCGAAGAACAGACCCGGCTCAACGAGGAGTTCTTCCGTTCCTTAATCGAGGATACTTCAGACATCATCGCCATCCTGAACCGTGACGGTACGATACGGCACGAGAGCCCCTCCATCAACCGGACGCTGGGCTATTCGGCAGATGACCTGGTGAACAAACCCCTCTACACCATCATCCCCGACAATGATGTGGAGGCGGCACGGGAGATCGTTACGGGAATTCTTGAAAGCCCGGGGATGGTCCGGCCGATCCGGTTGATGCTCAAGAAGAAAGACGGCAGCACCTGCATCATGGAAGGGATCATCAGCAACTTATTCGGCAACCCGGTCATCGACGGGATTGTTTTAAACGGCTGGATCCGTAAAGGCTGATCCCCGCGGCGAAAAAAAAACGTGCGGGAAGTCTTTCCCACTCCGCACGGGAATTTCCTTTTTTTTCTGCTCTGTAGGGGATACACAATTAACTGTGGAATTTTTCACTCACGCTGATATCAGAATCGCAGGGACGACGGAAAGGAGAAACGGGAAAGAATGGGACTTGGTGACGGTTTTAAGGGCCTTGCAGGCGTGAAATGAGGACAACAAATCGGACGATAATCCACAGACTTTAGTCTGGATTGTGGACATAGAGATCAAGTCTATACCGCGGTAACTGCGCAGCCGCTCCGGGCCAGTGACGCTCTGCTGAGCTGTGCGATGACGCCCTCCTCCACCCGAACCCCGCGCCACAGGCAGGGGGTTCGGGATGGGAACGGAGGGGGGAGGTTCGTCGCGGGGAGGACGGAAAGTAATAGATTTTTCCCAGTTGACAGTGGGTTATCTGTAGAAACGGGCATGAACAATATCGGTTCACACCCGAATGATGAAAATCAGGAATATTGGACAAAGGGATGGTCCCCCGCCTCAAGGCCCATCACGGGGCACGGCGGGGCAGATTACCGTACCAGGAATACCGCTCATTGAGGCCGCCGCGGGGCGTCCTTCGGGGCGGCGGCCTTTCATCGCAAACGGGAGTTTGGGGGCATTTTGCCCCCCTCATCCATTTTTGTGATTTTCATGGGAAACCCAGACCACCCTTCTGGATTCGATTGCAATGGAGCCACGGGCGCTGGGGGTCTCATCGACCCTCGCCTTTGTGGAGCATGAACAATGCAGAGGAATTTATGAGTAAAAATTGCTAAAATGGGGGGTTTTGGGGGATCGCCCCCGCATGCTGCCTCCCCCTCTCTTGGGAGAGAGAGGGTCACTTTCACAAATTCCACTGAAGCGTTTCTAAAAAGAATTTCTGCAGAGCCCTTTTTCCCAATTTGCCATTTTTCCCAATTCAACCGGCCGGTGCGCCATTCACCCGCCCCACCCTGCCGTGGCCGGTTTACGGTACGGGAGACCGGGGCACCGGGGTATCCATATCCCGCAGGGACTTGAATAAGAAGAACCCGACAACCCCGAACGTGACAAGCGGCGAGACAAAGACCGGGATGTGGAACCCGAAACTGTCGATGATCATGATGATGCCAAGGAACAGGATAGAGTACATGGCCCCGTTTTTGAGGTACCGGTAATTTTTGATCCGGTCAATGTTACGGATGGTCAGTTCCCGCACCACAAACGCCCCGATCCCGTTCCCGATGAGGATTAAGGGGACTGCCATCGTGAACGCGAACGCCCCGATCACCCCATCGATGGAGAAGGTGGCATCGATCACTTCAAGATAGAAGATCTTGCTCATGTCCGACATGCCGTCCGATTTGAGCATCCGGTGTTCTGCAAGCTCGGCGTTCTGCCGGAACCCGTGCACGATGAAGAACGCAGTCGACCCGACCACCGCCCCAAAAGCCATGAGCGGGCTTTTGCCCAGTGCAAGCCAGACGATTCCCGCAAGCAGGATGGAGACGATGGCAAAGAACCAGACACCTTTTGTTGCAAAGAACCGCTCGCCCTTCAGGCCGAAGTTCTTGTCCTCCAGAAACAGCCAGTGGCAGAAGAGGAAGAGGAGAAATGTCCCGCCACCGATGAGCAGCATGGGGGCCGACTGCTCAATGGCTGCAATCACGACCGGGTCGCTTGAGAAGGTGGCGGTGAGCGCCCCGACCGGCCCGAGCGACGGCGTGGAAAGCCAGACGATGAGCCAGGGGAGCAGGCCCCGGACGGCAAAGACGGCAATGAGGAGGCCCCAGATGAGGAACCAGCGTTTTGCCCGCTCGCTCATCGTTGAGAGGACTTCGGCATTGATGATGGCGTTGTCGATGCTCGTTATCGTCTCGAAGAGGACGAGACCGGCGATGATGAGGGTGATTGCCAGGATATCCATGGATGCTGATCACCATGGGTGCTGGTTGACGATAAAGATATCAAGGGACGGTCATTGTGGGCCGCCATACGTATCATCCGTTACGTAACAGAACGGATCCTCTGCAAAGAAATCCCCGCCCGCGGCATGTGCCCGGACCCGGCACCCGCCGCCACAGAGTTTCCGGTAAAAGCACGCCCCGCACCGGCCCAAAAACGCTGCATCCTTCCGGCGGAACAATGCAAGTGCCGGATTCTCCTCATCAGCCCAGAGGGTACTGAAGGGACGGTTCCGGACATTCCCCCCATGAAATTCCGGCGAGCGGGCGAACTGGCAGGGCCAGACGTTCCCCTTCGCATCGATGTTTGCCACCCGGGTGCCGGCGCTGCACCCGCCCCCAAGCGATGCAAGCAGGTTCCGGGCAGCAGGCAGGTCATCCGAGCCGTCTGCCTCCATTGCGGCGAGCAGGTGGACACAGTCCTGAGGGGCATCAACGGTTAAAAACTCCATTGCTCCTGCATCGGTCTCCTTTGCCTTACGGTACAGGAGGGATAAGGCTTCGACAACTTCATGGGGATCCAGCTGGAGCCGTGCATAGGACTCATTTCCCCGTCCTGACGGCACGAGCCAGTACAGGCAGAAACGCGAGGCGCCAAGCGCAAGGGAGCGATCGATGAGCGCTTCCAGCTCGGGTGCGTTCTCTTTTGTCAGCGTCACCCGCACCCCGCACCGGAGCCCGGCGTCTTTGCATCCGGCAAATGCAGCAATGGTCTGTTCGAATGCCCCTGCATGGTTGCGGAACCGGTCATGGGTTCCTGCGGTTGCACCGTCAAGCGAGATCCCGGCGTACTCGATTCCGGATGCTTTGATCCTCCGGGCGATCTCCGGCGTGATGAGCGTCCCGTTGGTGCTGAGCGCCATCTTCAGGCCCCGGTCCCGTGCATGGCCGGCGAGGTCGAAGAGATCTTCCCGCATCAGGGGTTCGCCACCCGTGAAAAGGATGAGCGGGACGCCCATATCCGCGAGGTCATCGATGACCCCCAGCGCTTCCGTTGTGGAGAGTTCCCCCCCGGTTGTCCGCCCGGGCCCTGACCGGTTGTAACAGTGGGTGCAGGCAAGATTGCACCGGTCGGTCACATTCCAGAAGATCACCGGCCGGTACATCCCGGTGAATGCCAAAAAGGAACTGGGTTGATCCGCCAAAGGCTTATGCCGGTGCTTCATCACGCTGCTGACCGTGCCCCTGCCATGCAGGCACTGGGTGATCCGGTTCATGAACCGCCCCCGTTCTCCCCCATCCGCACGTTCGGGACACGCTTGAACTCGCGGGTGCTGAAGAGGATCGTATAATCCGGGCAGCCAATTGCCCGGGCAATCGTCTCAACCTCGCGCTCCACGGCATCCCTGCTGTACCCGTGGTGCACGGTATAATGGGTGTACTCCCACCGTCCAGGGATCGGCTCGCGTTCATAACAGTGGGTCACGGAAGGAAACGCCGCCAGCCGGGCCCCCGTTTCGCCGTTACCGTAATCCCCGGGCTTCCAGGCGACAAGGGCGTTTGCCACAATTCCCACCTTCCGCTGGTCGATCCGGGCACGGAACTTCCGGATGATGCCGGCTTCCTTAAGCCGGCGGACCCGGGCGATGACCTCGCCTTGAGGAATCCCGAGTCGCTTCCCGACCGCCGCAAAGGGTTCGGCAACAAACGGGAGCCCTTCTTCGAGTGCCGCGAGGAGGAGCGTATCGGTCGCGTCCATCACGCACCACTCCCCGGTTGCGGCACAAACCGGAACCGCACATCGATCTTCACCCTGCGGACCGTGGGGAGATCGAGGGCATCGGCAGGCGCAACCCCGGCTGCTGCAAGGATCCGTGCAAGGATCCCGTCCACCGCAGCACGATCCTTTGCCGTGATCGTGAACCAGATCGCATACTCCCCGTCCCGCCGGAAGTTGTGCGAGACTTCCGGGTACGCGCTGATGATTCCGGCAACCTCATCGATCCGGTCCTCCGTAACGCGGAGGGCAACAAGCGTTGCAGCATGCAGGCCGAGGGGACGCGATTCGATCACCGGTGAGATGCCGCGGATGATGCCGGCACCTGACAAGGCGTGGAGCCGGCCGATGACCTCGTCTTCCGTAACACCCAGCCGCTCTGCAATGTCCTGCCACGGGCGGGGGACGAGCGGGATGTCGTCCTGGAGCGCTTCAAGAAGAGCAAGATCCGCAGGATCCGTACTACGGTCCGGGTTCATACCTCACCTCCCGGCACGTACGGGCACCACGGGTCCTCTCCAAAGATATCCCCGGCTGCCGTATCCGGCCGCTCGAGGCCATCGCACCACCGGGGGCTCACCATCTCCGGCCCGCGGTACGCCCGGGCCCGGCACCCCCCGCAGACGGGCGCGTACCCGCACCGGCCGCACTTTCCCGTGAGCCGGGCAGGGTCGCGGAGCGCAGCAAGGACGGGCGATGACGTCCAGATCTCATCAAACGGCATCTCCCGCACATTGCCCACCCGCACCGGCAGGTACGGGCAGGGCGTAACATCGCCGTTGGCATAGATCCGGCAGTACGTGATGCCGGCAATGCAGCCCCGGCCCCAGGCCGGGTTGCTGATCCCGGCCTCATCGGCGATCCTCCGGAACTGGGGGGCGCAGGTGGGCCGGAGGTTCACGTCGCCGTCCCGGTGCAAAAGGAGCACCTGGCGGATCACCGCCTCGTACTCCCTTGGCGGGAGGGGAGACGATCCCGCGGCACGGCCGGTCGGGACCGGGAAGAATACCTGGAAATCGCGTACGCCCCGATCCTTCCCGAGCACCACAACGCCTTCGATCTCTTCCAGGGATGGCCGAACGGCGGTCATGTTGATCTGGACACCGATCCCCGCCTCCCGGCAATGATCCACTGCCTGCACGGCCCGCTCCCATGACCCGGGCATGCCCCGCAGGGTATCATGCACCTCCGGGTCAGCGGAGTCGATACTGATGGCTGCCGCACGGATACCGGCATCCAAAAGCAGCCCTGCCATCCTCCGGTCGAGCAGGTACCCGCTCGTCCCGATCACCATCCGCAACCCCTTTTCCGTGCCGTACCGGGCGATATCGCACAGGTCATCCCGTGCCAGCGGCTCGCCCCCCGAGAGGACGACAATGGGCGAGCCGGTCCGGCGGATCTGGTCGATGACGGAGAATGCCTCCTGCGTAGAGAGTACGTCATCTCCCTCGCGCTCACCGGCATCAACATAGCAGTGCGAACAGTGCAGCGGGCACTTTAAGGTGATGTTCCACGAGATGATCCGTGGCGGTCTGTTGGGGGCATCATGCGGCAATTGGGGGATCTCACCACTCTCACTATGAACCGTGGATAAAAAAACCATCGGATCCGGGCATGAGGAGGATGCCGGTTCTGTCTTTGAGATCAAAAAGGGCAGGCAGGATCCTGCCGTTCATGCCGGGGCTGCACCATCTTCAAACAGGTATTTCCAGACAAGGGCCGCGATCACGGCGCCGATGATCGGGGAAATGATGAACATCCAGAGCTGGCCAAGCGCCGTGCCCCCGACAATGAGGGCGGGCCCCAGGCTCCGGGCCGAGTTGATATGGCAGCCGGAGACCGGGCCGATGGCATAGACCATCACGAGCACGGCAAGGCCGAACGCAAATGCAATACCAAGGATGCCCAAGGACTCTCCCCGCAATGACTGCTGCTCCGCAACCGAAGAAGACAAGGACAAACGTTCCGATGAGTTCTGCCAGATACTTCTGAGTGTCACTCATGGTATTAACCTCGAAGAACGATTGAACGACAACCGCTGACTGGGGTTCTGCCGTTGCAGATGACAGGTGTGTTGGTCATTGTTTTGTGCCGGCATGACCACCCGTGTTTTTTACCCCCTGCGCCAACCATATGATTGCACAAAAACAAAAAGAGCACCGCCCATGAAGGTCTACTTGTCCGAAGGCCCCGATTACTCAAAGGAGCATATCAACCGGATAGCAGGCCGGCTGCAAACGGCCCGGACAAAAGGAGAACTCCTCCGGCTGCTCACCGGCGAGATCCGCCATTACACCCTCTTCGACCTCCAGATCATCGGAGGCCGGCTCAACAGCGAGATCGAACTGCTCCCTTCTCCCTACCGTGAGGCAGTCCGGCCCTTCTTCCGGGCCCAGCTCTTCGACCGGCACCACCAGTTGCTCGCAATGGACCAGGCACCGGCCCACGGGCACCTCATGAACGAGCCCCTCAGGGACCGAGAACTCGTGGCAAAGTACTGGGAGATGGTGCCGGAGGGCTGCTTTGCCTGGGACGATGAGGGCGAGCGAAACCCGTACTTCCAGAATCCCAAGAACCGGCTCTTCTACTACCTCATCGCGGCGTTTGCCATGTTCGTCCTCGACGAGCCGGGCCATCCGGCGGGAATGCCGTTCCCGGGCGGGTTTTTTGTTGAGCAGCGGGGCAGGGAGTATTACTGCCTGATCCGGGACAAGGAAAAAGAACTCTTCTACTCGATCTGCAACTTCTGCCCGGCAAAGCAGACAGATGAGCCGGTCCGGGCCGCGCCCAAAAAGCGGTGATTCGTCACGCTTTTGCCATGAGGGCAAGGTTAATGAACCTCAGATACTACAGTCTCAATAACGGTGAGCAGCTTCATCTCTCCCCGGCATACGGGAGCATGCTGACGCGGGTTCCCGGAGAGAGGGCGGGACGCACAACTGCTGCCGGTCCACCGGTTGGCAGGAATTGCAATGCCATAGCGTTGGATTACAGTGCCCCTGACGCCGCAGGGCAACCCGGTACCCGGGACGCTCGGAAGCAGGATTCAACACAAGGGTTTTTTAAAAGAGCGAAAAACCGGAGGGAAGAAAACCATGACCGATAACAGCACGGGCTCAAATAAGGGCGAAACCAGCCAGAGGGCTGCGAAAGGAACGTCGAACAGGGACTGGTGGCCAAACCAGCTGAACCTGAAGGTTCTTCACCAGAACTCCTCCCTGGCAAGTCCGATGGGAAAGGACTTCAACTATGCAGAGGAGTTCAACAGCCTCGACTTTGCGGCCGTGAAAGCAGACCTCAGGGCGCTGATGACCGACTCGAAGGAATGGTGGCCGGCGGACTTTGGCCACTACGGGGGCTTACTCATCCGCATGGCATGGCACAGCGCGGGTACGTACCGCATGGGTGACGGCCGGGGTGGTGCCGGTTCCGCCCAGCAGCGGTTTCCGCCCCTTAACAGCTGGCCGGACAACGTGAACCTCGACAAGGCACGCCGGCTGCTCTGGCCAGTCAAGAAGAAGTATGGCAGGAAGATATCGTGGGCCGATCTCATGATCCTTGCCGGCAACGTTGCCCTTGAATCGATGGGCTTTGTAACCTTCGGCTTTGCCGGTGGGCGAGAAGACGCCTTTGAACCGGATGAATCGGTATACTGGGGCTCCGAGAACGCGTGGCTGGATGACAAGCGCTACTCGGGCAATCGCGACCTGGAAAACCCGCTCGCTGCCGTGCAGATGGGGCTCATCTATGTCAACCCCGAAGGCCCGAACGGCAAACCGGACCCGGTCGCGGCGGCAACGGACATCCGCGAAACGTTCGCCCGGATGGCGATGAACGACGAGGAGACCGTAGCTCTCATTGCCGGCGGCCACACGTTTGGCAAGACCCACGGTGCCGGCCCGGCAACCCATGTTGGGCCCGAACCGGAAGCGGCCCCCATCGAGGAGCAGGGCCTTGGCTGGAAGAGCACGTTCGGCACCGGCAAGGGCGGCGACACGATCACGAGCGGCCTTGAGGTGACATGGACCAACACGCCGACGAAGTGGAGCAACAACTTCTTCCGTATCCTCTTCAGTTACGAATGGGAACTGACAAAGAGCCCGGCGGGGGCGCACCAGTGGCAGCCCAAGGGCGGCGCCGGGGCCGGCACGATCCCGGACGCCCATGACCCGAACAAACGTCACGCCCCGACCATGCTGACCACGGACCTTTCCCTCCGGTTCGACCCCGTGTACGAGAAGATCTCGCGGCACTTCTACGAGCACCCGGACCAGCTTGCCGATGCATTCGCCCGGGCATGGTTCAAGCTGACGCACCGCGACATGGGTCCGCGCTCGCGTTACCTTGGCCCGGAGGTTCCGGCCGAGGATCTCATCTGGCAGGACCCGATCCCCGCGGTCAGCCACCAGCTGGTCGATGATGAGGATATCTCCGCCCTCAAAACGAAGGTTCTCGCGTCCGGCCTGACTGTTTCCGAACTGGTCTCGACCTCCTGGGCATCGGCCTCCACGTTCCGCGGCTCCGACAAGCGCGGCGGGGCGAACGGCGCCCGTATCCGGCTTGCTCCACAGAAGGACTGGGAGGTCAACGAGCCGGCCCGGCTTCAAAAGGTACTTAACGTCCTGGAAAATATCCGGGACAACTTCAACCAGGCCCAGAAAACCGGCAAAAAGATCTCCCTTGCCGACCTGATCGTGCTTGCCGGGTGTGCCGGCGTCGAGCAGGCTGCGAAGAATGCCGGCCAGACAGTAAAGGTCCCCTTCACACCGGGCCGCATGGACGCCGTGGAGGAGCAGACCGATGCGGCTTCCTTTGCTGTGCTCGAACCCAGGGCAGACGGATTCCGTAACTACCAGAAGGCCCGGTATGCCGTGCCGGCCGAGGCGCTGCTGGTCGACAAGGCGCAGCTTCTCACCCTGACCGCGCCCGAGATGACGGTGCTTCTTGGCGGTATGCGGGTGCTGGACACCAACTTTGCACAGGCAAAGCACGGCGTGTTCACGAAGAAGCCGGGTGCGCTCACGAACGACTTCTTTGTCAACCTGCTCGATATGGGCACGGAGTGGAAACCGTCCGGCAAAGATACCGATGTGTTCGAAGGCCATGACCGGAAGACCGGTGGACTGAAGTGGACTGCCACCCGGGTCGACCTCATCTTTGGCCATAACGCCCAGCTCCGGGCGCTCTCCGAGGTGTATGCCTGCGCAGACGGACAGGAGAAGTTCGTTAACGATTTTGTGGCGGTATGGGCGAAGGTGATGAACCTCGACCGATTCGATCTCAAACGATCGTAACAAACCCGGCCCGCCAGAATATCACGGGGTGCCTGGGGGCGCAACCCCCGGTACTCCGGCAAAAGATGCGGGGCAGAAAAATGGCAGGCCTGACGGCTGCAGGAGATACGTCACGGGCGCTTCCCGTCGTCCGCACATTTTTTTAAAAAAGAAAAGGTATCCCGGGGACCCGTCTTTTAGTCCAGCGGGATCGTCTCGAGCTG
>DUHF01000231.1 GCA_013331015.1 Methanoregula sp. | reverse complement strand
TCAAGGTAATCCCCGCAGGTCTCCTCCCAGCCCAAAACCGCGATCTGCCCGCCTTTGGCATCAACGCCGGGCATGATGCGTTCGCTCCCGAATTCCCGGGAGAGGACCCGGATACAGTCAGGATCCTGCGTGGCAAGCGTGGAGATTATCACCCGGTCTACCCCGGTCTCCAGCCAGCGGCGGGNNGGACCGGATACCGCCGCCGAGTTCGATCTCGACACCGGTCTTCTGGATCACGTCCGCGATCAGCTCCGCATTCTTCGATGACGCACCAAACGCCCCGTCAAGGTTCACCACGTGAAGGGCCTCTGCCCCCTCGTTGAGCCAGCGTTCGGCACAGGCGAGCGGATCCCCGTACGCAGTAGCGCTCTCACGCTTCCCCTGCACCAGCTGGACGCACCGGCCCCCGAGGATGTCAACAGCGGGAAAGATCTTCATTTTGTATCAGCGGATCATCCGTTGGATTGCCATGACGAGGATATCCTTTGCCCCGGCCCGCCTGAGCTGGTTGATGAGGGTATAGACCCGTTCCTCGTTCACCACCGCGTGGACCGCGACCAGGCCTTCGGATGAGGCAACGTCCATCACGGTCGGTCCCGAGAGGCCGGGCAGCACCCGCTTCACGGTATCAAGCGATGCCCTCCGGACATTCATCATCAGGTAGCACTGGCCCCGTGCCCGGATCACGCTCTCCAGCGCAAGATGGATCTCGTCGATCTTCTCCCGCTTGGTCCTGAGTGCCTCATGGTTAGCGATTAAGTAAGTCGAGGTGGTGAGCACCTCGTCGATCACCCGGAGCCGGTTGGTCTTGAGCGTTGTCCCCGAACTGGAGAGATCGACAATTGCATCAGCGATACCCAGGTGGGGTGTTGCCTCGCAGGCTCCCCCGACCAGCACCACGTTCACCTTGACCTTGTGCTTTGCAAAGTAGGCGCGGGTGATGACTGGAAACTCGGTGGCAATCTTTTTACCGGCAAGCTCTTTTACGCTCGTGATGGGCGAGTCCTCGTGCACGGCAAGGACCAGCTTTGCACGGCCTGACGCAAGGTCGAGCAGTTCCTCGACATCCGATTCCCGTTCGATAACCATATCATGACCGGTGATCCCGAGATCTGCTGCACCGGTAGCCACGTACTCCGGGATATCCACGGGGCGTGCAAAGAGGATCTCGACGTGGGGATCCAGCGTGCGGGTGATCAGGCGCCGTTCGGTACCGCTCTCGGCAAGGTGGAGCCCGCTCTTCTCGACAAGATCCATGATCGGTGCAGAGATCCTGCCCTTGTTGGGGATCGCCAGCCGTACAATATCGGAAAAAGGGGTTGGGTTACGGGTATTTTTTCTGGGTATTGGTGTTTTCGCCATTGTCGTATCAGAAGGTTTTGAGCTTGCCTTCGATGACCTTTTCGGTGATGGAGGTGACATTTGCCAGCTGGTCGTCCACGATACCCATGATGTCGCCATTGATGTCTTTGAGTTTCACGCCGCACGTGGGCAGGACCTGGACACTTGCAACCAGCGGCTGGTCGATGGGTTTTCCGATCTGGGAGAGCAGGCGGATGTACATCTCCTCGACTCCATCGACCTTCCTGACACACTCGTTTGCGATATGGGTGGAGAGGAGATTGTAGATCTTGCCGATGTGGTTGATCGGGTTCTTGCCGCTCGTGGCTTCCATGGACATCGGCCGGCTGGGAGTGATGAGCCCGTTGCAGCGGTTGCCCCGGCCAACGGAACCGTCGTCGCCCATCTCGGCGGAAGTCCCGGTAACCGTGAGGAAGACGCTCTTCTTCTTGATATCATCTGCGGTGTTCACGTGGACAACCACTTTTCTCTTGGTGCTCTTCTTTGCGATCGCGGTGATCTCCTCGTTGAGCAGGGTCATGTATTCCGAGTACTCCCGGATATCCTTGCAGTACCGGTCAACGATTGCACAGGCAATGGTGAGGGTGATGGTGTTGCCGTCCCGCAGCCCCATGATCTTGATGTCCTGGCCGATTGCCGGATACTTCTTGCGGAGCTTGGTATCGATGTAATTGGAGCTGTTCAGGATGATATTCTCCACATCAGAGAAGGGGGCATGGCCGACACCAAAGGACGTATCGTTGGCACGGGGGATCTTTCCCTGGCTGGGCTTGAAGACGTCCCGCAGGTCGGTTGAACCGGTCCCGAGCCGGCAGTCGATCATCAGGTCGCGGTTGAGGTTGAGTTCGGGGAGGATCTTGTGGATGTACTTGTGGGCTGCCTCAACGGCAACGGCATCCGTGGGAATGGTGACACCGTTGAACTGCTTGGTTGCCCTGCCGTCCAGCAGAATATAGATGGGGCGGATCATCCGGCCGCCGCCAAACTTTGGCGCTGACTCTCCGGCAACGACTTCCCCCTGGTCGGTGTTGTGGTGCAGGACAACCCCGAATTCATCAAGGTAGGTCTTGCAGAGCGCCTGGCTGATCGACTCGGCAATTCCGTCCGCGATACTATCCGGGTGGCCAAGGCATTTGCGTTCAGCGAGTTCAATACGCTGTTTTTCCAGGGGAATCTGGTCCAATGCTTCAATCTGGATATTTCTCTTCATGGATTTCCTCGTGGGACTTAGATATAGTACATGAGATTGAAGGTCATATAACCATTTCTAAAAACGCAATTACCACCCGTGTTTTTATTATTGGGAGTAATTTTTGCGGGGAATTTCTTTGATTAAAAAAAACCCGGTATCCGACGAAAATCTGGAAAAACCCGGACGAAAACCGGCCGTTTTATGGAAGATCGTGAATCCGGAGAAAAAGGAGGGGGAGTAATTATCTCCGCAGGAATTTGTGGAGGATGGTCATCTCGCTTCCCTTGGGAGCTTTCTTGACCGGGGGCTTTGCAACAACCGGTGTCTCGCCGGATTCTTCCTCGTCATAATCATCATCCTGCACCTTGCGGTGTTCGTGAGCCGGTGGATCGGTCCGGGTGATACGCTTGTCGGGAACCGTTGCAGCATTGCGGTTCTGCGGGAGGGTCCGGGACTGGCTGAGCTTGGTACCGCAGCCGGGACAGAAGTTAGCGGCATGGGGGAGCTTTTTCCCGCAGTTGTGACAGAACTGGGGCGTTGCGGTCACCACCTCCTCTTCAGGGGTATGCTTCTCCTTCACCGGTTCATGCACCACGGGCCGGCGCTGGGGAGCGGCGGGACGTTCCGGCTGCGCGGGCTCTGCTGCAACCGTGCGCCTTACCGGTCTGGTATGCTGCTGCTGGAGCGGTCTCATGGCACTCTTCATTGCCACTTTCATTGCCGACTGCACCTCGGGTTTTGGCACCGGCTGGTCCTCCGTCTCTTCGGGTGGGGGGATCTCGCGATCATAGAGCGGGGTGGCAGCGGGTTTTCCCGCAGTCTCGGTCACCTGCCGGATCTGCGCTTTCCGTACCGGCGTGGAAACAGGCGCTTTTTGCTCCGGTGCAGGTTCTGCTTCCGGCATGGCATACATGGAGAGGAGCCGCTTCACCGGAGGCTGCATCTCGGGATCCTTGGTGGGTTTCCGGGCCGGGCGGAGTTCTGGTTTTTGCACGGGTTTTGCTAAACGGGAGACGGCGGGTTCTTCCTGCACTTCAGAAACCCGAACCGCTTCTGCGGGCCGCTTCTTTGGTTTTTTAGCGGGTTCTTCTTCCTGGATGAGCGAGATCCATTCATCGATCTCTCCCGAGCGATCCATGCCGTTCTGGACAAAGACGATCTTCATGGTCTTGACATCGTCTTCAGCAGAACGGATGGAGAGGACCAGCACCGGGTCGGAGTTCTCGGAGAATTCAACAATGCAGCCGGCAATCGTGTTCCGCGGGACATCCTTTGCCGTGACTTTGAGTTTCTTCTCCATGGTGTCGATCAGGAACACCCGCTGGTTGGTCAGGTACGCATGGAAAAAGAACTTTTTGACCGAGACATTGAGCGATCCGATGAGTACCTGCTCGCCGGGCTGGAGATAGGGTGTGAGACCCCCGTCTTCTTCGTCTCCCCCCCCATCCGGCTCACCATGTGGCGCCGTCCCTAACGGGGCGATCCCGAACGTTCCGCTGCCGGGCTGCGCTCCCTGCTGACGCTGGACTATCTTTCCGCCGCAATAGCCGCATTCGGTGATATTTTCCCTGATGATCATCCCGCAGTGAGGGCACTTCATCTATTGATCTCCGTATAATAATTTATCCAGACTGGATAACTATAATGTTCTCATCAGATATGAAAAATACTCTGGTCGGTTTTTTTTAAGATCTCCTGAACCCGGGTTATTTGAGAGTGTTTGTGGCACTCACGTCATTCAGGAATGCAAGGATACGATCCCGTTCCTCACCCGTGCTGCTCGCATACACAAAAAGGCCGGCATCTGAGCGGTTGTTGCAGAGCACCGCATTGATCCGGCACCGGACCGGATCGCCGTTGAGATAGCAGTGCTCGGGGATGATTCGGCCAAAGGAGTCATTGATAACCCCGCGGAACGGGCCCGGGCACGCACAGGCATAATAGATCCCGCGTTTCACGACAATGAGCAGGATGCCTGCCTTTTCGACCTCACCCGATTCAGGGGCGCGGAAGGAGCCGTATTTCTCATCGCCGTACGGGTTGAGGAACTCCCGGTAGAACGGGTCGTGCCGTTCCTTGAGCTGGGAGAGGAAGAGACCGGCCTTTAACGAAAGATACCGGGAGTATTTTGCATTGACCGGATCGCGGAGATGAGAGAACGCGGGGTCTTCGAGAAGCTCACCAACGGTCTTCTGCATCCGGGAAAACACCCCTTCCCGGACGGGCCCGGAAAAGGTGAGGGTTACCGGCCGGAAATAGATGGTCTTGTCCTCGACCGGCACGGCAAGCGACCCGTCTTTCATCCGGGCAAGATTCCCCGAAGGCAGCGTGGCAGCGGCACCGGTAACGGGTTTTGCAGCGGGACGCTTCAGGGGGTTGCCACCGGGACTTGTCCCGCGCGCAATGGCAGCCCAGGTTTCCGGCGGATGGGTCTTGTCCAGATATTTTTTCCAGAGCGGATCGCGGATGGTTGCAATGGACACCAGCCGGTACGCCGGGCCAACCGGGATAAATTTTGCCCCGCAATGCGTGCATTCGATGAGAAAATCCGTGTGAGGAACACCAAAGAGCTGTTTTCCCACGACACGGTTCAGGATACCGGTCCGGCAGACCGGGCAGATGCTCATCCACGAGAGTGCAGAAGTGTCAGCTACTCCGGCACCGGCAAGTTTTGCCCGGGGGCTCATCGTTGATGCAATATGCCAGGTCCATTCCGGGAGCAGCCGCAGGGCTTTGCGGGGGTTGATGAACTGTCGCTCGATCACCTGGGCGGGTGCGGCAATACCGGCACTGACGAGCACCTCGGCTATGACCGGAACCGTGGCCTTCTGCGGGCCACTCAGACGCCCTTCAAGGCAGAGGTCAAGCCCTTCTGCTGCTCCATCCGGCGGATCCTTTGGGGTGGTGAGGGGGAGGGTTTTTGTTGACTCTGCATTGAGGCACTCCATGGTCACCCCGATAAGTTCGCCGGTCACCATGACGCCGCTGCGCAGGAACGGGAGGCGGGAGACCTTCTGCGTGACCGTCTCGCAGGCAAGGGCAAGCATCTCCGGAAGGATCGGGAAGAACTGTGTTGCGGACATCGTATATGCCCGTAGGGGTTGGCGCCGGAGAGGATAAACACTTGCAGGTCATGGGATCTCCCGCAGCACAGCATGGGGGTTCATTACGGCAACCGGGCAGGAGTGAAAATATTCTCCAAAAAATCCCTCTGCTGCGATGAGGGTAAAATGCCACCTGCATGAAAGGGGGGATGCCGCACGCGGGCGGAAAAAACCCTGCCAAAGCATCACCATTTCACAAAGCGCGTCCACCACCACCAAAAATAACAACCGTTTTCTCATCAGGAAACAGACTCTCTTTTAAGAAAGCCGGACCGCAGGCAGATACCGGAAAAATTGCGGAACGTTCCCGCTTCAGGACATCTGGTGCAGTTCCCGGCAAGAGATAACCAAAGGATCGCCCGATGCCCATGGATACCCTCATCGCAGTTCTGTCGCTCTTCTGCCTTGCTTCTGTATTCATCACCTTTGGCCTTGGGATCGCTGCCTATGTCAAGAATTCCCGTTCTGAACTCAACCGCCTCTTTTTTCTGGCAATGGCTGCTGCAAGCTACTGGGCTTTTTGCGAGTTCATGATCTGGCAGTCGGGAACCCTTGACGGCTTTTCATTCTGGCTCAGGGCGAGTGCATTCTGGCCGTTTGTTGTGGCATTCACCCTTCATTTCGTCCTCACCCTGACGAGCCCTGAGGGATACGTGAGATACCGGATCCCTGCCCTTTCTCTCATCTACCTTCCGGCTGCGGCTATCTCCCTCATCCTGCTCTTCACCGACTGGATATTTACCATTCAGCCCCTGCCGGACCAGGGGTTTGTCTATCTTCCGGTCAGCGAAAGTATCGCGTACCAGGCAGAAGCCCTCTACATCCTCATCATGATGCTCATTGCCACGGCAGTGATCTTCCTCTTCTGGCAGAAAGCATCAACACAAAAGATCAAAAACCAGGCAATCCTGATCGGGGTTGCCATCAGCACCGTCATCGTTTTCGGGTTCCTGTCCGGTATCCTCCTGCCGGCCCTTGGCATCTACCTGCCAAACATGGTCTTCATCGGGATTGTCCTCTTCTCCCTCTTCATTACCGTGGCGATCAAAAAACACGAGCTCTTCATCTTAAGCCCGAGGACTGCGGTGCCGGACATTCTCCGGACCATGCCCGATGCCATGCTCCTTTCTGATATGAACGGCACGATCATCAGCACCAACGAAGCATCGGACACGATCTTCGGCATGCAGGGGAAGTGCCTCCCGGGAAAAAATGTTGCCGCCTGCATTCCGGATACCGCCTTTGATCTCATCCGGGCCACAATTCTTGGGAACGGTCGCATCACCGATCTCGAGACCACCCCCGCGGGATCACCTGCCCGGACGGTCAGTATTGCCGGGTCGCTGGTGCAGGATCCGTACGGCGAACCGGCCGGTATGGTTCTCGTGGTGCGGGATATCACGGACCGGAAGAATGCGGAGAAAGCCCTGCGCATTGCTGGCGAGAAGATCTCGCTCCTCACCCAGCTGACCCGGCATGATGTCAACAACCTGGTCAGCGCACTCTCGGGCTACCTGCTGCTCTTGAAGGAGAACCCGACGGATCCGGCCAACGATGCCTATATCGCGTCAAGCATGGATATTGCAAAACGGATCCACGAGCAGGTCCAGTTCACCCGCGAATACCAGGAGATCGGGGCGGGTAAACCTGCGTGGCAGTCCCTTGGGATCATCCTGTCCCGTGCCCAAAACGATCTTCCGGATACAAGAGTACCCATCGACCTGAAGATCGCCACCGTCGAGATCTATACCGATCCTCTTGCAGTGAAAGTCTTCTACAACATTCTTGAAAATGCCCTCCGCCACGGCAAACCTATCACGATAATCCGGATCACCACCCGGGAGGCAGACGATGCCTCCCTGCACATCATCATCGAGGATGACGGGGTTGGAATACCAGAGGAGGAAAAAGAGCTGGTCTTCCGGTACGGGTACGGGAAAAATACCGGTCTTGGCCTTGCCATCTCAAGAGACATCCTCTCTTTGACCGGCATCACCATAACCGAATGTGGTACAGCAGGCAGGGGGGCACGGTTCGAACTGGTCGTCCCGCCGGCAGCATGGCGCCCGCTTCTTTCCTAAAAAAAATCAGAACCCCGAAGGGTCCACCGCATCCCACCGGGCTTTCCCTCTCCTGACAAATAACCATGCCGGAAGGAAAAGGAGAGCCGAGAAAAGTGCGTACAGGGGGTTCTCAAACGCGAGGGCCGAGAAGATCGTCAGGACGATGCCTATCAGGACGAGGTACACAGCAAGCACCTTCACGTCATAGACCAGCACGTTGGGGGAGAGGCCGGTCAGCCACACCATGACCCCCGCTGCGTAGAACGAGACCGCAAGGCAGAGCACGACTGCCGGCACAAGGTTTGCCGCCTCACCGCTCAGGAGCGCAACTGCCGCAATAAAGAGGACGGGGACGATCTGCAAAAGTGCAAATGTCGTGAGCTTCCCGCTGATGATCCTGCTGACGGCAACCGGCAGGCAGGCGTACGGCCCGAACGAATCGAACATCGTGACCCACGTGTACATGGTCGACGCGATGACGCCGGTGACGATGGCAAAGAGGAAGATGAGCCCGTGCGGGGGCAGGTACGGGCCAAGGAAGGAGAGGAAGAACCAGATCACCGCAAGGGGAATCAGGAACGAAAAAAGCGTCTGGCCGATGGCACTGCCGCTCCGGTACAGGTCAATCAGGTCCTTTGCCGCAAGGGGCGGATCGGGGAGGAAGGCGAACCTCTGCTCCAGCGGGGCGAATGCGTCATGGAATTCCTTTGCTGAGCCGGTCTGTTCGGGGCTGAAGAGGAAGACCGAGAGGGCGAACAGGACCGAGAGGACGACGAGCGAGAGGAGAAGGTTCGTCCACGAGAATGCCAAAAAGAGGAGCATCGGCGGGAAGAAGTGCGCCGGGTTGATGGACAGGAAGAGAACGGCAAAACCCCAAGCGGCGCCGAGCAGGAGCAGGGCAGCGAACAGGAGGATCCGCGACCGTGCATAGAGGGCCGAGAGGAAGAAGACCGTGCACAGCCCGTACAGGAACGAGAGGGTCAGGGTGAGGAGGAGGAGGAGCGCAGAGGGGAGCGTTGCACCGATGAACGGTGATGCGAGGATATACCCAAACCCGAAGGGGAAGACCCAGAGGAAGAAGTAGTAGACCACGTCCTTGACCACGAAGACAAAGAAGATGTGGGCTTCAGAGAGCGGCAGGCTCCGGGCCGAGTAAGCGAGCAGGCTTGCCTGCCCGAACCTTCGGTTCATCACCTCGTTCCCGAGGAGGCCGAACGCCCCCACCATGAACCCGAGGAGGAGGAAGTTGGCATGGATGATGAGCGAGAGGTTGCCGGCGGGAAGGGTTGTGCGCAACAGCGGCAGAAGGAACGCTCCCATGAACGCGATCCCGAAGATCATGACCGGGAAGAGGGCAAACGAGAGGCTCCCAAACATCGTGGAGTGCATCCGCCACTCCTCCTTAACCATCGCGGTGAAGAGCTCAAACATGGTTACCCTTCCGGACAAGCGAGAGGAAGAACTGCGGGAGGTGTTCGCCCCGGCCGGTCAGTTCTGCAACCGTGCCGGTGTGCAGCAGCCTGCCCTTGTGGAGGATGGCAAACTCCGAACAGATCTCCTCTGCCACTTCAAGGATGTGCGTGGAGAGGAAGATGGTCCTGCTGTTCTTTACGTACCCGGCAAGGTACTCCTTGACCACGTCCTGCATGATCGGGTCGAAGTTGATGAGCGGTTCGTCGATTAAGGCAAGTGCAGGCTCGTGGATGAACGCCTGCGCAAACATCAGTTTCTGCCGGGTGCCCCGCGATAAATCCTTGCAGAGCACGTTTCTCTTGTCCCGGAACTCGAGGAAGTCAAACCACCAGTCAGCCTTCTCCTCGATTCCTGCTATCTTCCGCACCGCCCCGACAAACCGGAGGTACTCCATGGAGGTGAGGAAACTCGGGGGAGTCTCCTGCTCGGGGATGATCCCCACACGGTCCCGGACCCCGACCGGGTCTTTGGTCACGTCAAGCCCGAGCACGGTTGCCGAGCCGCCGGTAGGCCGCACCTGCCCGGTCAGCATCTTGATCATGGTGGTCTTGCCGGACCCGTTTGGGCCAAGCAGGCCAAAGAGCGCTCCCTCTTTTACGCTGATCGAGACATTGTCGACCGCGGCAACGTCTCCGTAGTTTTTGGATAATCCCTGTGCATCAAGTATCGTGGTCATCGTATCACCGTTTCTCCTTCGATCTGCTGCTCTTCGTATCTTTTGGATCCCCTTCCAACCGGATCCCGTTCCAGACAAAGTCCATCCCCTGCTCAATGATCACGTCCCGCAATCCGGGATCGTCAACTTCTGCCACCCGGGCGATCACGCTGGAAAGCGAAGAGGCCAGCATACCGAGTAGGAGGGGTGGATCATAGTTTCGGATAACGCCCTCCCCGATCCCCTGCAGCACGTACTCGTGCAGGAACGAGAACCGGGACAGCCCCTCGTCGCGGGCGGTTTTCGATATGAACGGCGAGTGGGCGAACTGCTCCATGAACTGCATCTTCTCCCGGTTCTGTACCCCCCATTCGACCGCATTGTGCCAGATGCGCCGGAGCCTTCCCTG
>DUHF01000091.1:16336-20893 GCA_013331015.1 Methanoregula sp. | reverse complement strand
CGGTAAGGTTCGGTTCTCCCCGGCATACTACAAAGCGTATATATTTTCAGAGAATAGTTATCCGGGAATCACCAAGCACCTGCCATGATCGGCACGGGCTTAATCATGAAAACAATGGAGATGGTTGAATCATCCATGCTACCGCATTGCTGACAGAACGATCCACGCCGCTCGGATCGTTTCCCGGTTCCGCAAACGGAACAACGAATCCCGGTCNNCGGGGGATCGCTATGACCCGGGGCCGGCACCCGGATCGGGCGCTTGAGAAGGCGGAGAAGATTGCAATCAAGCGCGGGCTCGTCCATTTATACAAGCGCAGGCCCGGCCTGCTCGCCGACTTCTCGATCACCACCCGCGAGCTCAAGACCGAGGTGAAGATCAAGCGGCTGCGCCGCATCCGCACAACGCCGTCCGGTCTTGAACGCGAAGCCGCGGAGGAGATCGCCGGGCTCCGGCTCTTTCCGGCATCAGCGGAGATCTCGCGCGAGCTCTGGATCTATTCGCCGGATTATTTCTGGCGGTTCTTCCGGGTCACGGAGACCGGCCTTGTCGAGCTTGGCCGGGACGGTTCGGTGCTCCAGCACAAGGCGCCGCCCGGGACCCCGGCTTCCGGCTCGTTTGTCGGGACCGTCGTCCTCCGGCCGGTTCCGGCACCTGGCAGAGCGGATCCTGCGATGACACCCCAGATCCCCGCCTCAACCCCGGTACCAGCCTCGCCATCCCCCCCTCCCGGAGTGGCGGGCACTCCGTCGGAGAACGATCCTTCAGGGAACAGCCCGGGGGATGGATGACCCCAATCTTCAAATCAGGCTCCGTTTTTATAATCCGAGCGTTTATAGGGGGATTTTCGGAGAGGGCATTTTCCGGTTATGCCCGGAACCTGCCTGATTCACCCCAACTACCTGCGGAATTCGGGGAAATGTGCCCGGGGTCTTCCCCGGTGGGGATCGCCGGAGGACAAAAACTGCGCAATTGGGGCATAATTACGGGCGGGAACTCCGGAAATACCGGCTGCGGGACTGGTGTATGGATTGGCGTTTTCGCGTTTAGTGGATCAAAACGAATTGGCAAAAACAGATCGCGGTATCGCTGGTATCCGGAAATGCCCCGGGAAGGAATTACAATTTCTTATACTTTTTATGGGCATGTTCGATGGTCAGTATCTCACTGACGAGAACCTGATCCCCTTCAATCTGATAGAATGCTGAAAATGAACGGGCGATATGGAGCCGGTAGATTTTTACATTCGGCCCAAGGTCAAGAAGCTCCTTGTCTCCGCCTTTTCCCGGGAGCGGATCGGTTTCCAGTTTTTGTAAATGATTCCGGATAATCCGCCTGCTCTTCCCGTCAAGTGAATGGACAAACGTTACGGCATCGATATCGATGCTTACAAAAAATGTCACGCTTATAACCCGGAGAGCGGGACGAATTTATTCCGCTTCCTGATCCTTTGGGTCTCCTCAATCAACCGGATCTCGGAATTTTTACGGATAAGTTCGTTGATGACATCATCAAACGTCTGTCCCGGCTTTCGGAGCTGGTGGACCGTCTCCCATGTGCTCGGGCAAACGGGAATTCTTTTTGTTGCGCACTCCTGGACTGGCATAACAGGATGGTAAGTATGGTAACTATTTACTTCTTTACAATCCTGCACGTTTTTTCATGGACGCTCTCCGGTCGCTAATCCCGGATTTCGGGATTGCCAAGGCTGAGATCCGTATGCTGCACCGCCACCTCCTGGCGTATCTTCCCCGCAGATCGTTCCGGTTATTTCGCGGAATCGATACCCCGCGTGAGCTTCACCGCCTCTGCGTACCCCTGGCCTTGCTCGCGGTCACCTTCCCCAAGATAAATACCCGCACTCCCCGTCACCCCTCTCGGAAGTGGCGGGCTCTCCATCGGAGAACGATCCCCTGGGGAACCGCCCGGGGGATGGATGACCCCAATCTTCAAATCGGGCTCCGATAGCCAATCCGGGCTTTTATAATGGGATTTATTGGAGGGGCATTTTCCGGATCAAGCCGGAACCTGCCTAATTCACGAAAACTACCTGCGGAATTCGGGAAACTGCGCCCGGGGCCTTCCCCGGTGGGGATCGCCGGAAGGCAAAAACTGCGCAATTGGGGCATAATTACGGGCAGGAACTCCCGGAATATCGGCTGCGGTATTGCCGTTTGAACCGGCAGGGGGGTCCGGATCGGCGGGGGTGCCCTGTTTTTTGGGACTCTTCCCCGGATGGTTGTATCCCGTATACCGCCCTTTATCCGGCAACCGAGACATTGATCGCGATGTGCCGGTGGGTGACGACAAACGGCAGGCTGCCGGGCCGCGGCGCGATCCGGGTCATCTTGTACTCCGGCCCGGACGCAAACGTGTGCACGACATTACCCGGATATTTTTCCGCAAGATCCGCAAAACTCCGGTTGCACTGCACGTACAATGCGAGCGGGAACGACTCGGGAGGGACCCGGTTCACGTACACGGTGATCGCGTCAGGGCTTGAAATCTCCGGAATGCCATAGGTGGTCTCGTTAACGGAAGCTGCAAGGACAAACGTGCCCATGCCATTGCCGCTCACGTACTCCGCGCCCGGTTCCGGCCGGAAGGTGACGGACGAGAGTGTGATCTCTGTGACATTGGTTGAGGAGTTGAACCACGGGCGGGAGTCCGTGCCGGTCAGCGATGCCGCGAACTTCCGTACCGCAGGAGACGAGGAGACGTTCTCCATGGTTGCGTACGAAAGGGGGGCAGAGAGCGCCGCCTTGTCCGCACCGGTGGGTGAACTGCCTTTGGTCACATTCACGTACCCGTAATGCCAGATGTACCCCTGGTCGAGCCAGAAGTCGCCAACCGGACGGTACGAGAAGTTCACGAGCCGGCCGTCAATGGGAGCAAGCACGGTCCCCTCCTCCGTGACCGTGATATTATAGACCTGGTCCGGTTCCGCGTTCACCCGGATTGTCCCCGCGGAGGTGAGCGGGGAGAAGATCACCCCGCCGCCGCCAAGCGGGAGGGTCTGGCTGAAGGTGAGGTCGCGCCCAAGCGAAGCAGCATTGACAAGATCGGACGAGAACCGGCTGAAAGCCTGCTGGACTTCCCGGTCCTGCTCCATCTCGGACTGCTGCTTGAGGGATGGTAAAAGAACCGCGTTCCAGGCCGAGAAGATCGTGACAATAACGGCGAGCACGAGCATGGCCGCGACCACCGGTGCAACCGCATCGTCCTTCATGGTCGCACCTTTCCGGAGAAGAGGCTTGCCCGGGGTGTGACCAGCGTTGCCGTCTCGTCCCCATAAAACAGGGACCCCGTCATGACCGTGATGTTGCTGCCAAGGTCAAAGACCTGTTTGTCCGGCAGCTGGAAAAACCCGGCGTCCCGCATCGTGAAGGAGCGCCGTACTGAATCGTTCCCGATGATGACGGTAAGCTCTTCGGTCTTCACCCAGTCGCCCCCCTTGTGCCAGAATGTGACGTTCCGGCTGTCGCCAGTGAGCATGACCGTGACAACCGGGTCGTGAGCGGACGGCAGGAAGTTTCCCATGACCGAGGCAAATACCGATATCAGGATGATGGCCAGACCGATCATCAGCATCTCGCCGACAACCTCCGATGCACCCGATTCGCAAATCCTGCCTTTAATGTCCATCAATCTCCTGTTTTTGTTGCTGGCACCGGTCATGTAACCTGAATTTCATCGTATGACAGCAGCCCGTTGCAACCGAATCCCGATATTATGATTACGTTAATGTCAGCACAAAGTAATAAAAATTTTTCTTATTGTATTACTCATGACAAAGCCCGGTTCAGGTATACCAGAATGAGACGTAAAGAAATAAATATTTATTGAGTTAAAACAGAATTACTTGTTAACAGGTTTGGTATTACGATAATTAAAAAAAGTATTAATCAGATGAAAGATAACAGATCATGAAGTGCAGGGGATGAAGGAAACGGACCGGAAGGAAAGTGCAGTATCACCGGTGGTCGGCGTGATGCTGATGCTTGCCATCACGGTGATGATCGCCGCCATTGTCAGTGCAGCAGCCGGCGGACTGGCGGCAACCGAGAAGAAGGCCCCGAACGCCATCATTGAAGTCAGCATCTTTGCCGCAAAGGAGTACGGGGGGTGCACGATCCCGTCCATGACCGTCAAACACATCAGCGGCAACGCCCTCCAGACCAAAGACCTCCAGATAATCACCTATTACCGTGCGCCCTCCGGCCAGACCGTGAAGGGGAGCCTGAGCGGGCAGACTGGGGTGGCCGGCGATGATGACTGGGCAGGTTTTACATCGTCAGAACATACCGGTGTTCTTTTCCTCAATGATGTTGATCGTTTCGATGAAATAACTAAAATATCGGATACGATACAGGATACCGACAAGGGATTTGCCAACTGGTTTGGCAATGCCTCGGCAACATTCCATCCCGGGGACATTCTCGTGACTCCGGCCCAGTTCTGCGAAGCTACCGACCCGCACAATCCCGGGATGGAGTTTTTCTTCCCGGGGATTGACCTGGAGAAGGATTTCCGTACAGGATCCGTTGTGGCCGTCAA
>DUHF01000091.1:0-16232 GCA_013331015.1 Methanoregula sp. | reverse complement strand
ATGATCGCAGCGGTGGTCAGCGCGTTTGCCGGCGGGTTCAGCGACACGGGTGAGAAGGTGCCGCAGACGAGTTTCAAGGTCCGGGTCAACCTGCTCGAGAACCGGACCTATTTCGATCACGCGGGGGGCGATCCGCTCTCGCTCTCCAATATCAGGGTGGCATTCATCGCGGGCGAACGAAAGGTGTCCGTTGGCCGGGCCGACATCGGGAAGACCTGCATCAACTTCACGCAGGTCGGGGATACAGGGACAACTCTCAAGGCCGGCGACACGTTCTTCATCGAAGGCGAGACCCCGACCAATGTCAAAGACGGGTCCGGGCTGAAGTTTGGGAGCCTGAAGCTCCACAAGGAGTCGGAGGTCATGTGGATGGTCATCGATACCCGGAGTTCCAAGACGGTTGCGATGGGATCGGTCTATCTATAGGGGTCCCTGTTTTTTCAGGAGTTAACGGCCGGTGTCTGCCGGTTTCCTGGGATCTCTCCTGACCGGGAGCAGGAACCGGCCATATTCGTTCTCCACCATGCATGCGGTGACCCCGTATACCCTCTCAATTCCCGAAGGGGTCAGGACATTGTCCGGTTTGCCGTAACCAACCCGGATACCGTGATCCAGCATCACGACAACATCTGCATACCGGTATGCGAGGTTGAGGTCATGGACGGCGATGATCATTGCTGCGTTGTGGCTTTGGGTCACCTCCCGCATGATCTCCATGACATCTATCTGGTGCCGGATATCGAGCGCACTGGTGGGTTCATCGAACAGGTAGAGCGCCGGGTCTTGCGCAAGGGCCCGGGCGATGAAGACCTTCTGTCGCTCGCCGCCCGAGAGCTGATCCATGTTCTTGCCGGCAAGGTGACTGATCCCCAGTGTATCGAGCGCTTCCTGCACCCGCGTGAGTTCTTCGGCCGAGACCGACCATTTGATGTGGCGGCGCCGGCCAAGGAGGATGGTCTCGAAGACCGAAGAATAGAGGGTGTAGGTAAAATGCTGGGGGACATACCCCACCCGGGTTGCAAGATCAACCGGATCTGCGGTGAAGATGTCCTCGCCATCGAACGTGATGGAGCCGGAGGTCGGGTTGTAGATGGTCGCCATGGTCTTGATGAGCGTGGACTTTCCTGAGCCATTGGGTCCGACCAGGGCCACGATCTCCTGGGGATGCACTTCAAACGAGACTCCGGCAATGGCCGGAATGTCCCCGTACCGTTTTGTGAGCTGGCTGACGATTACCTCCATACGACACACTCCGCTAATACAGCCCCCGGCCTCTGCCCCGCAGGATGAGGTAGAGGAAGAAGAGGCCACCAATAATATACATTACGATCCCGACCGGAATCTCGACCGGGCTTAAGATGGTCCGGGCAACGGTATCCGAGACCAGCAGGATCAGGGCACCCAGCAGTGCGGATGCCGGAATCAGGTAACGATGGTCGTTACCGATGAGCATCCGGCAGATGTGGGGTGACATGAGGCCGACAAAACCGATGATGCCGGTAAACGCAAGGCAGCAGGATGCTACAAAGGTTGCGACCATGAGCCCAAACAACCTCGTCCGTTCAACATTGATTCCCATGCTCTTTGCCACATCGTCCCCGGCAGCAAGGGTGTTCATGTCCCATGACATCGATTCCAGGATGATAAAGCAGACAATGCAGCAGGGAATGAGCAGAATGACGGCATCCCAGCTGGCCCCCCACATCCCTCCCATAAGCCATGTGGTGAGTTCCCGGAGTTTGTCGTTGTTCGAGAGGTATTTCAGCGCGAGCACGCCGGCCTGGAAAAGATACCCGATGACCACTCCGGCAAGGATGAGGGTTGCCTGGTTCGTGCCCCGCGATCGGGCGATACCGTAGATGAGCAGCATCGAGAGCCAGCCGGAAACGAACGCAAAGAGGACGATCCATGATTCATACGAGAGGAAGAAGAGGGTTGCGGCAATTCCGGGCCCGATGACGATTGCCATCGCAGCGCCAAATGCTGCAGCCGATGACATGCCCAGCGTGAACGGGCTCACGAGCGGGTTGCGCAGGAGCCCCTGCATGACCGTCCCCGCCACAGCAAGGCTCATTCCCGTCAGGATCGCAAGGAGGATCCGGGGGAGCCGGAAGTTGTTCACGATTATTCCGGCCTGGGGGTTCTCCGGTGCCGGCAGGGTGATCGTGATCACGTTGTTCAGGGAAGGTACGACAACAATCGCTGCATTCCGGGTCCCCTCCCCGATTGCAAGGAGCGTGTCGGCTGGCGAGATGGAGACCGTCCCGATTCCGGCAGAGATTATCGATGCGGTTATGAGCAGGAAAACGAGGATGCCGATGAGCAGGAGGCGGCGTTTTGTCCCTTCACCGTACAGGAGGTGAACATTCTGCGCCGAACCGGAATTCTTGGTTGTTTCGTTCATGGTCTGTTTAGCATTCTGTCGGGAAGGTTTACTGGTCCGGAGCCGGAGGAGAATCTCCTCAATGCAGGATAACCTTGTACCGGACCCGGAGCAATCATTCAAAATGTTCCTGCATAGCGTAATAAATATTGCAAAAGGAAACTATGTGAATATTTTGTAATACGATCCTCTTTTTGTACAAATTTAGTAATACGAAAACTCATACTTTTATTAACACAAAAGGGAAACATCATAAAAACGGGTCAATGTGCCGGTCAGACCGGTGATTTACGGGAGCATATACTGGGAAACCAACCCCCCTGCCCCGGCGCAATACGGCCTGCCGTTAACCGGAGAATCCATGAAACTGACTGCAATTATGTGGGGTTCATACTCCCCAATCCTGAAACGTGCAGCTGAAGCCACCGGAGTCGAGCTCACGATCTATCCCAACCGTGCGCTGGATGAGTTCCCCGAGAAGGTTGACGAAGCCCTCGCAGCGATGCGGGCTGCAGATGCCATCCTTCTCTACCATACTTCCGACCTCTTCTGGGAGCGAATCGATAAGGAGATCAAAGAGATTGGAACAAAGGTGCCGGTCATCTCGCTTGGGTATGACCCGTCGTTCTTTGCTTACTCCTCCGTTTCTCCCCGGATTGTCACCACCTGCCAGACCTATATTGTCAACAGTGGCGAGGAGAATTACCGGAATCTCCTCCAGTATATTGAACGGGAACTCCTTGGCGGGACTTCTGAAGTATCCCCCCCACTCGATCTCCCATGGGAGGGGATCTACCACCCGGATTCACCCGCGGCCTTCACCTGTGTTGACGAGTACCTTGCCTGGTACCAGCCCCGCATCCCAAAGGGACTGCCGTATATCGGGATAATCTTCTCCCGGGTGACCTGGGCATCGGATAACACGGCAATTGAGGATGCGCTGATCCAGAGCCTCGAGGCGCAGGGGCTGGGGGTAATCCCCGCATTTACGTACGCCATCCGCGACCCGAACGTGGGTGCAAAGGGAATGATGTATGTCATTGAGCAGTACTTTGTGAAGGAGGGAAAGCCCCGGATCGATGCCCTGATCAAGCTTGTGCCGTTCCTCCTTGGCACATCCCGGGGCGATGATTACCGGGAAAAGACGGCGGCAGAGTGCGGTGTGGATCTCCTCACCCGGCTGAATATTCCGGTCTTCCACCCGGTCATCTCGATGTACAAGTCCATCGACCAGTGGCAAGAGTCCACCGGCCTCACGCTCGATACCGGCTGGGCTGTAGCCATGCCGGAGTTCGAGGGGGTCATCGAGCCAATCTTTATCGGTGCGAGCAGCAGCAGCCCGGATGGGGAGAAGCCCCGCGAGCCGGTGCCGGACCGGTGCGATAATGTTGCTGCCCGCGTGAAAGCATGGGTGATGCTAGCAAAGAAGCCGGTCAGTGAACGCCGGGTCTCGTTCATCTTCAACAATAACCCGTGCGCCAATGTCGAGGCAAATGTGGGGTCAGCATCCCATCTTGATTCCACCGAGAGCGTGGCAAGGATTCTCCAGCGGATGAAAGAGGCCGGTTATGCAGTCACCCCCCCGGCCGATGGCAGGGAACTCATTGAAACGATCATGGGAAAGAAGGCGATCTCCGAGTTCCGGTGGACAACGGTTGAGGATATCGTGGCAAAGGGCGGGGCCCTCCTCCGGATGGACATGGCCACGTACCTGCCCTATTTTACCTCCCTTCCCCCTGCTGTTCAGAAACGCATGAACGATATGTGGGGGGAACCCCCCGGATTGGGCATGGTATATGACAACCGGATCATTATCACCGGTCTTTCGTATGGCAATGCCACGGTACATGTCCAGCCCAAGCGGGGATGTTACGGTTCCCGGTGTGACGGAAGCGTCTGCAAGATCCTGCATGACCCGGACTGCCCGCCGCCCCACCAGTATCTTGCCACGTACTATTATATCCAGAAGGTCTTTGCTGCCGATGTTGTCGTCCATGTCGGGACGCACGGGAGCCTTGAGTTCCTGCCCGGAAAAGGGCTCGGTCTCTCGCAGGACTGCTTCCCGGATGTTGCTGCCGGCACGGTTCCGTATCTCTATATCTACAATGCGGACAACCCCCCGGAAGGGACGCTTGCCAAACGGCGGAGCTATGCAACGCTGGTTGACCATATGCAAACCGTAATGACCGGCAGCGGGTTGTATGAGGGGTTGGAGGAACTGGAGACCCTGCTCACCCAGTATGAGACCGCGAAGATCGATCCCGCCCGGGCCCATGCCCTCCAGCACCTGATCCTCGATGCGATCAAAGCAAATAACCTTGATAAAGATCTGCGGCTCACTCATGACCTGCCGCTTGCCGAAGTGGTGGCAAAGGCACACGAGGCTCTCTCGAAAATCCGGAACACCCGGATCCAGGCCGGTATGCACATATTCGGGGAACTGCCCGCGGGAGGCCGTAGGGTGGATTTCATCAGCTCGATAATCCGGTACGATGCAGGGGAGCGATCAGCCCGCCGGATCATCGCGCAGGCGATGGGCCTTGACCTTGTTGAGCTGCTCAGAAACCAGGACAAATATTCGGATCTGCACAAGGCATCCTATGGTGCACTGCTCGAACAGCTTGACGCAAACCTCTGCCGGTTTGTCCGGTCGGTTCTCATGGAGCCATCGGTATCCTGTGATGCGCTCTTCTCATGCGCAATAACTTCGGATCTGGCCCGCGAGTTCGATGCAATCCGCGACCGGGTTGTCGGCATCAACCTGCGGATAGATGCCTCTCTTGAGATGGACTCCCTCTTCAACGGCTTCAATGGCGGATATATTCCGGCAGGTGCATCCGGTCTTATCACCCGTGGTCACGAGGATGTTCTGCCCACGGGAAGGAATTTTTTCTCCCTCGATCCCTACCAGGTACCTACCCGGGCAGCCTGGCGGGTGGGCCAGCGCCTTGCCGAATCACTGGTTGCCAAGTACAAAGATGAAGAAGGAAAACTGCCTGAGAATGTGGCGTTCTACTGGATGGCTGGCGATATCATGGCCTCGGACGGTGAGATGTTTGCCGAGATGTTTGCGATGCTCGGTGTCGAACCGGTCTGGCTCCCCAACGGTCAGGTGAAATCGTTTGCCATCATCCCGCTTGAGAAACTCGGCCGGCCCCGGATTGATATCACCGTGCGCTCGTCCGGAATCCTGCGGGACAATTTTGCCAACTGCTATGAACTGCTTGATGAGGCGGTGATGGCAGTTGCGACCCTGAACGAGCCCCCGGAACAGAACTTTGTCCGCAAGCACACTCTTGCTGCCATCGAACAGGATGGCATGTCCCTCCGTAATGCCACGCTGCGGATCTTCTCATCCCAGCCCGGCACCTATTCGAGCGGGGTCAACCTCGCGGTCCTTGCCAGTGCATGGAAGGAGGAAAAGGACCTTGCCGATATCTTTGTTGCCGTAAACGGGTACGCGTACGGCAAGGACATCACTGGTAAGGCTGCACAAGAACAGCTCGCAACCAACCTCTCGACGGTTTCGGTCACGTTCAACAAGGTGCAGTCCGATGAATATGACCTCCTGGGGTGCTGCTGCTACTTCGGCGCCCACGGGGGAATGACCGCGGCAGCACGGCACTATTCTGGATCCGAAGTCAAACCCTATTATGGCGATACCCGCGAGCCCGAACACATCGAGGTTAGGGATCTTGCGGACGAGATACGCCGTGTGGTCCGGACCAAGCTTCTCAACCCGAAATGGATCGACGGCATGAAGGAGCACGGGTACAAGGGTGCCTCCGATATCATGAAACGCGTGACCCGGGTCTATGGCTGGGAAGCGTCCACGCAGGAGGTGGATGACTGGATCTTCGATGATATTGCCGGCACCTTCGTCAACAATGACGAAATGCGGCAGTTCTTTGAAGAGAATAATCCCCATGCGCTTGAGGAGATTGCCCGCAGGCTCCTTGAGGCCGAGCAGCGGGGACTCTGGGATGCAGACGAGGAGGTGCTCGATGACCTTAAGAAGAATTACCTCGAGATTGAATCATGGATGGAAGACCAGATCAGCGGTGGGGAGTACCAGGGCGGGGATGTGGACGTAATACCTTCCGGGGACGTGGCCGGCTGGAACGAGTCAATGAAAGACCTCATGGCAAAAGTCCATGCAAAGCACCGGCACTGATTGCGGTCGCAGGAGGGGAGAAAGATTATGCATGCAATTGAAATGAGCAACCTCACGAAATTCTATGATACGCTCTGTGCTGTTGACGACCTCACGCTCTCGATCAACAACGAGATCTTCGCCCTTCTTGGGCCCAACGGGTCCGGCAAGACAACCACGGTCCTGATGCTCACCACCCTGCTGCACCCGACCGGGGGTAATGCCATGGTCTGCGGCAATGACATCATCAGCCAGGCCGAAGAGGTCCGGAAATGTATCAGTTATGTCCCGCAGGACATGGCTGTTGATATTAAACTGACCGGCCGGGAGAATGTCCGTTTCTTTGCTGATCTGTATGGTGTTCCCGATGCAAAAGACCGGGTCGATGAGGTGCTGGAGGTCATGGAACTTACCGACCGGGCTGATGACCTGATCAAAACCTACTCCGGAGGAATGCGCCGGAGGCTCGAACTGGCGCAGGCCCTTGTCCATGAACCCAACGTGCTCTTTTTGGACGAGCCTACCATCGGTCTCGACGTAGCAGCGCGCAAGAAGATCTGGGAGCATATCCGTGACCTCCGGAAAAAGGGTATGACCATCTTTGTCACAACGCATTACATGGACGAGGCCGACCAGTTCTGCGACCGGGTCGGGATCATCAGCAGGGGCAGGATAGCAGCTCTCGGGTCCCCGTCAGAGCTCAAAGCGCGGCTGATGAAGGATGTCATCACGGTGAGGGTGGACGGGGAATGTGCTCCCCCGCCGCTTGACGGGGTTGCCTATGTGGGGAGGACCGGGGACGAGCTTTCGTTCACGGCAGAGAACGGGAGCGAAACACTGCCGGTTCTTGCCGGTTCGCTTGCCCGGACGGGTGCAACGATCCGGGCGATGTCGCTTCGTGAACCCACGCTTGACGATGTCTTTTTACAGGCAGTCGGCCAGCAGGAAGAGCCGCACGGGTTTGAAGACGGCAAGTTCCGGATTATGCTGCGGAGGCGGAAATGAAGGGGATTCTCACCTACATGAAACGGGATTTTTTAAAATGGTACCGTGGCCGGGTGGCAGTCGTTTCGGCGCTCATCATGCCCGCCGCATGGCTTATCTTTGTAGGGCTCGCCCTGCCGGTGCAGTTCACCGGCAACTACCTTGACTTCATCACGCCCGGGATTCTTGTCATGACCATGCTCTCGGCCGGGCTCTCTGGCGGGGCATTGTTGATGTTTGACAAGATCCTCGGTTTCCTCAACAAGTTCCTTGCCCTCCCCACGCCCCGGTCAAGCATCCTTGTCGGCAAGATTCTCTTTATCACCGGGAGGGGCCTGATCCAGACCACCATCATCCTCTTCATCGCGCTCCTTATCGGTGCAACACTCATGAGCCCGGTCCAGTACCTCCTGACGTATGTTGTCCTCTTCCTCTTTGGGGTCCTCATCTCCGCCTTTGCCACAACCATTGCGCTGTATCTTGACGATCATGATTCGTATTCGGCTTTCAGCACCATGATCTCGATGCCGCTCTTCTTCACCTCGAGCGCCCTGATGCCCTATGAGGTGATGCCGGCCTGGCTTGCCACCCTCGCCCGTCTCAACCCGCTCAGTTTTGCCATCGATGCCGTACGGGAGATCGGGAGCGGGGTTATCCCCTCGCTGCCGGTCATCCTGCTGGTCGTGATCTCGGCTGTCATCCTTGGCATCTGCATGTCCGTATTCCGCCGGGTGACGATCTGATGCACGTTCTCTGTCATCGAAAATCTGGAAAATTATTATACCCTCTTTCCCATTCAGGAGACCCGTTATGGATAAAATAACCTCATTCCTTGCAGTCCTGCTCATCTGCGGTGCAGTCGCGTTCGGTTCAGTTCTTGTGCTTGAGAAGCCTGCAGAACAACCGGCTCATTCAGCAATCGTTTCGGTGGAGACGACACCTCCCCCAAAGATCCCTGCACCGTCTGCTGTTCCCGCGGCAACGACAAAAGCCTGTCAGCCGCTGACCGTGATGCAAACTGACGGGACAATGGTATCCCTGCCCTGCGAACCAAAGCGCATCATTGCCGCTAATGCCAATGCCGCCGAGCTCCTGATTGCAATGGGTGCCGGTGACCGTATTGTCGGGGTGACAGAGTCCACAAAAAGCGTACCGCATGTCATGGACAAGATTCCCGGCGCGGTGAGTATCGGGGACTGGCAGAACCCGAACATCGAGCAGATGCTTGCCCTCCACCCAAATGTCGTCATCGCATACTCGAGTTCAAAGCCAAAAAACATCGATCAGATTACTGCGGCAAACATCACGATCATCACCCTGGACTGTTTCAAACTCTCAACCCTCCCCTCCGATGCCCGGGCACTCGGGCGGATGACCGGGAAGATGAACGAGGCGGAGGTCTATGCCCGTCTTGTGGAGGACACCATCAGCGAGGTCACCGGGCGGATGAAGAAGATCCCCGCTGAAACGTATCCTGACGTTTACTTCGAGATGTACACGGAATACACGGTTGCAGCAGTGGACTCCGGTGCCCACGAGCTTGTCGTTGGGGGCGGAGGGAAGAATGTCGCATCTGATGTGATGTCGTCATCTGTCAAGGTCAGCCCCGAGTGGGTTGTTGCCCGGCAGCCCGCGTATGTCCTGAAGGTGGTCTCCAGCACCAACCCGGCAAGCCTTGAGGAGATTGTTGATACCCTCAAATCCCGGCCCGGCTGGGGCACGATCCCTGCTGTCAGGAATGATCATGTACATGCGTTTAAAAACGATATCGTGTATGGTCCGAGAGCCTACATCGGTCTTGTATACATTGCCCAGCTCCTCCACCCAAAAGAGTTCCGGGACCTTCACCCCCGGCAGATGCTTGCTGAGTATGATGAACGGTATGTTGCGGGAACGAACAGGACCGGATTGATCTGGCCGTGAGGTTAGATATTTTTTCATACCAAGTACAACCCAATCCCCTCGTTTTTCAAAAACTTTAAAACCTACCAGCTACGATATTCTCATCACTGGTGAATGAATGGTAATGGACGACGACCTCTCCCGGATCGGGATCTCCCTCCCGAAGAACCTGCTTGACCGTTTCGATGAAATCCTCAATTTCCGCGGCTACTCGTCGCGCTCGGAGGGCATCCGCGACGCAATCCGTACCTACATCACGTACTACAAGTGGATGTCGGATGTCAAAGGCGAACGCGAGGGGGTCATCACGATGGTGTACGATCACGAGCAGCGCAACCTCCTTCAGGCAATAACCGAGATCGAGCACGAGTTCCACCACATCATCAAGGCCTCGCTCCATTCCCACGTCACCCACGAGCGCTGCCTCGAGGTCATCCTTGTTCATGGCGACGGCACGCAGCTCAAGCAGCTTGCCGAAAAGCTGATGGCCCACAAGGGTGTCGAGTCGGTCAAGCTGACAACAATTGCAATAGAAGACTAAAAAAAGGTTAAAAAAATTCCCCTCATTTTTTTTCAAATCTTTTTTGTGCTCAATTAACCGTGATCACTGCAACAACCCAATCACCGGAAGGATTCGGCCTTCCGTTTTCCCAACCCGTCACAAAGGGGGGAATCGTTCTTCAGCAGATCTTTTTTGTCGTTAAAACGGGCATGATACCTGCGGCCACAGGCACATAGAATAAAAAAAGCATCTCCATTTCCATATGAAATTTTTGCTCTGTAGAAACGGGCATGAACAATATCGGTTCACACCCGAATGATTAAAATCAGAAGTATTGGACAAAGGGATGGTCCCCCGCGTCAGGGCCCCTCACGGGGCATGGCGGGGCAGATTACCGTATCAGGAATGCTGCTCATTGAGGCCGCCGCGGGGCGCCCATCGGGGCGGCGGCCGTTCATCGCAAACGGGGGTTTGGGGGCATCAGCCCCCATCATCTTTTTTATATGATTTTCATGGGAAAACCTGCGATGGGTAATATTGGATTGTGATGGGGCCACGGGCGCTCGGGGTCTCGTCGACCCTCGCCCCGTGGAGCATACCGTTAATGGGTGACTGAAGATGGATGATTGAAACCCGGGGTCATAGGGGCTTGCCCCCGCAGGCTGCCTCCCCCTCTCTTGGGAGAGAAGGGGTCACCCTCACAATTCCACATAAAGACACTTTGGGAATGATTTCTACAGAGCAAATTTTTTGATAATGCTCAACCCAACCGAAAGTTGCGTTCGCAAAATAAACTTTCATTGCCTGAATGCGAAGTCTTTGACTTCATGCGGTTTTTTTAAATCCGCGTGAAATCAATGCTGCTGACAGATCGACAACCCGGTGTATTGTCCGATTTTTAGGCAATTTGTATTGTTTTAAAACAAATCAAATTGTATAATTTTAAATATCCGGAGATCAGACACTCATGCGATCAAGCATGAAAACAGGGATCTCAATCCACCGCCCGTTCATATCCACACTCTTCTCTTTTGGTATGCAGTTACCAGAAGCCGGCAGATCCTGTCTGCCGCACAGCAGAAAAGAACCTGAAGACCGCATGACCGGCCTCACGCTCCAGGGCCGGTTGTTGTGCAGCAACACCGGCATCTGCCGGGAACGGTGACTGAGTTGACCGGCATGGTCCAGCAGGGTGCATCAGTCCAGGAGAGCCTGCCGCTCCAGCAGGGTATGATAACGGTACTTTTCGAGAAAAATTTCCGTAGCGTACGGCCGGCACTTTTGAACCTGAACCGGCAGTACCAGGAGATCATCCACACCTCATTTTGTGCGCAGATGGAAGGGGAGCTCGGCATCGAGATCATCCTGGTGCGTGGCGAAAACTTCCGGATCCGGTCGCTCGAACGCGAGCTGATGGGAAGGCGGGGCGTGCGCTCGGTACGGCTTACGCTGATTCCTTCGTGAAATTGTTTTGCGCGATCCTGAATATCCGGGCAAAATCTAAAATTTTTTACATTTTGTAATATCTGGTATTACGAAATTGGACCATATCTTGATCAATTAAAATAGTTTTAAAACAAGTAAAATTGTATCAATTGTAAAGTGGACGGATCCTTACGGGCTTACCGGAATGAATGTGCCATGACGATTGATTAGCGAGGAAGGTTATGAGAAAGGAAATGAAAAGCAGGCCGGACGCAGCGGTCTCGCCAGTTGTCGGGGTCATGCTGATGCTGGTTGTCGTGATCATTATCGCAGCGGTTGTGAGCGCGTTTGCAGGAGGTTTGTCCACAAGTGAACGTAAAGCTCCTGTCGCTGTCCTTGATATCGATATCGCATCAGTCTCGAACGCCGGAGAGATGCCCCCCTGGGGCGACGGATATTATGTACCGACCATGACCATCCGGCATGTCAGCGGGGATCCCCTGCCAACCCGCGACCTGAAGATCATCACCTATTTCCGGAACTCTTCCGGTGCCGTGAACGTCGGCAACCTTCAGGGAGAGGTTGCGGTTTCAGGAAACGATGCCTGGAATTATTTTACTAAAAGCCAGTACTCCGGTGTCTTCTTTATCAATGATCCGAAGCGGTTTGGTACCGGTGCGATCCAGAACAGCCCGGGAAGGGAGAACTGGTTTGGGAATGCTTCGGCAATCCTTCAGCCGGGGGATATCCTGACCACCCCGGCCCAGTTCTGTGGGAATTATAACGACAACCATCTGGCATCATCTCCGCATGTCAACCCGGGCATGAACTACCTCTTCGGGTTCAATGTTTCCGACCCGAAAAACCGCTTCCAGCCGGGCGCGATCGCAGAGATAAAGGTTGTGCACATCCCGAGTGGAAAATCCATCTATGACGGGGAGGTGGCACTCGCATGATGCACCGGAGAAGAGATCGTGAGAGCGCAGTATCCCCCGTTGTTGGGGTGATGCTGATGCTCGTTGTCACCATCATTATTGCAGCGGTTGTGAGCGCGTTTGCCGGCGGGTTTTCCGAAGGTTCGAAAAAAGCCCCCCAGTGTACGATTGCTGCAGTTCCGGACCTGATGTACCATACCATCACCTTTGAACACAACGGGGGAGACGCGTTCTCCCTTGATGAAATTGACGTTATTTTCCAGAGCAGCGATGCGAAGATATCCCTCTCCCCAAAGGATGTTGGCACATCCTGTGAAGCATTCGCCCTCACAAGCGGGAGCGGTTCGATGGTCAAGCCCGGGAACAGCTTCGTTGTCCGGGGCTCGGATCCTGTCTGGACCAGGGGTATCCGGTTCGGGCAGAGCGGCAACTCCCTTACCCTGCAGGAGAATAATCGCGTTGAATGGATTGTTCTTGATAAACGCAGCATGAAGACCATCGCCACCGGGGAGATGATCCTGTGAGCGTACCTTGTCGAGGAGAATCGTGGATGAACAGCCAAAGAAGGAAACCCTATGATACAGCGGTCTCACCGGTCGTTGGTGTGATGCTGATGCTGGTTGTCGTGATTATCATCGCGGCGGTCCTGAGTGCGTTTGCCGGAGGGCAGGCGGGATCTGTCAACAAACCGCCAACAGTGTCGATGGAGGTCTGGATCGAGCCAGGAGATACATTTGCGGATACGGAGATGAACTTCCGTCACCTTGGCGGCGACCCAATCCATACAAAAGACATCCAGATAATTACCTCGTTTAGGAATTCGAGCGGGTATGTCTACCGGCATATTCAGACAAGTTCGAGCGATCCAAGTCATATGTACAGCACAGCATCGAACCGCAACCGTCTTCCCTACCTTGCCGATATCACGACCGGCAGGGCAGCATCCAATCCGGATACCAAGGATTATGGGAATTTTACCCTGAATACCGGGGATGTGATGACGACCAATAATCTCTGGGGAATGGCCGAACTCCTCGGTGTTCCCTGGACGAGGGGATCCCCCTTCTCGGACAGTCGTCTCGACGATTCGAGCCTGAAACCCGGCAGCATTATTGAAGTCAGGATCCTGCACAATCCAAGCGGGAAGATGATCTTTGAGAAGGATGTGGTGTTCCGATGAAGACCACGAGCAGGGACTCTGCAGTATCCCCCGTTGTCGGGGTGATGCTGATGCTTGTTGTCACCATCATTATCGCTGCTGTTGTATCCGCCTTCTCGGGAGGGATGTTCGCATCGGAGAAGAAGACCCCCCAGGCAACGCTCGGTGTCGAAGTGTATGTTGGGGATGGTATCCGGGGCGAGGTGCCGGTATCAGTATCTGCCGGCTATTCGTATCCCCCGGGATACAACTGCGAGAACAATTACTTCCTCTTCGAGCATAAGGGCGGGGACAGTTTTGACCTGAACGATATCGAGATTGCCCTTGAGGACCGGGGCAGCCAGATGACCTTTACAAAAACTGACCGGCCCACGACCAATCAGGCATTCTCCTGCCGGATCGACCCGGCAAATGCAAAGTACCTCAATGAGTTTGGTGCAAATGCGGACGGGTTCATCAGTACCGGTGAAAAATTCACCCTGAACATGGATGGAAATTATTTCAAGGACTCCATTGGGAAGCGGCTGGTCATGGCAAAGGACGGGACCGAGGGCCGGCTCACCATCGCCCCCAATAAACGCATCAACTACATGATTATCGACCGGCTGAGCGGCAAGACCATCCAGTCCGGCTATGTCATCGTGAACCTCTGATATACGTGGGGCACGAGCCGGCCTGAATTGTACAAGGAACAATAAAATAGGAGATCAACCATGGCAAAAATTTTCGGGATGAAACCAGATGCACAGACTCAGAAACTCATCGAAAAATTCGAAGACGAAGTTCTGATCCGGCACAACAACCAGCAGCTGGTCGGGACGGTGTACGTGGACATGCAGGATAACCGGTGGGCGGTTGCGTTTGCCTACAATTATTCAAGGAAGCCCGGGCTCCACGGCCACGAGAACCCGCTGGAAGTGCGGTACTGCATGGTCCCGCAGGAGCCGGGAGCGATCCGGCTCTTCAGGTCGGATGCGGATGCCGAACAGGTGTTCGCAACCGAAAACCCGCCGGACCAGGACTCGTTCATCAGGTATGTTCTTGGAAAGGAGCGGGCAGTTGCGGGCGGATCCGCGTGACAACCCATTCGCGATTTTTTTCCGGGGAATGAGATGTCCCAAAAGGAACGGGTGCTGTTTGGCATCGGGAAGGGGTGCGGTGTTACTGGTGCAGTTGCAGCAGCCTGCATCCTCATCGTCCTCCTTGCCGCAGGCTGCATGGGGGCTCCGGCTGCCGCAAGCCAGATCCCGGTCGGGCAGGCACCGGCCCCCCGCATCGTCTGCCTCTCGAGCGATGCTGCCGAACTGCTCGTCATTATCGGTGCCGGCGATCACATCGTTGGCGTCCCCGAAACCCTGATCCAGCGCCAGCCCGAACTACTCCCGTTCCTCCCCAATATCGTGAGCGTTGGCGATGCAACAAAACCGGATAATGAACGGATCCTTGCCCTGAAACCGGATATTGTCATGTTCGTCTCCCGGTGGCGACCGGCAACGGCAGATATCTGGGGGGTGTCGGGAATCCGGCTGATGCCGGTCGAATCGCACAACGCCGCGGACCTTCCCCTGATTGCCCGGCAGTTCGGGCAACTCACCGGGCATCATCAGCGTGCAGAAGAGTATGCGGTCTTCTGCGAGGAGATTACCGGCCTTGTGAGCAACAGGCTTGACGCTGCCGATCCGGCACGACCCCGTGTTTACATCGAGTCGTATACAGACTTTGTTCCGTTTGGTAATGTCTCGGCTGCCGAATCCCTCATCCGCACGCTCCACGCCGGGAGCATATCCGGGCAGGTCTTCTTCAATGCCACGAGGGTCAGCCCGGAATGGGTAGTGAATCAGGACCCGGACTTCATCATAAAAATGGTGATCCCCGATGATACAAAGACCCTTGAGAGCGAACATGCCCGAGTCCTGAAACGCGAAGGAGTTGCGGGGCTTACGGCAACAAGGGGCGGGCAGGTCCATGTCTTCAACGGCAACCTGCTCTTCAGCGCACAGGCGCCCGTCGGCATGGTGTTTATGGCAAAGACGCTCCACCCGGAACAGTTCGCTGACATCTGTCCGGAAGAGTACCTGCAGGAATACGCTGACCGGTTCCTTCCCGGCGTGGATGAACGGCAGACGATGCATTCCGTTCCCTGGCAGGCTTGCCAGAACCGCCAGGGGAGTGATCCCTCATGATCCGCACCATCCCCGTCTTTGCCGGCCTGACCCTCGCCGCCATCGCGACCATCGCACTCTGCACCCTCATCGGCCCGGCCGGTTTTGGCTTTGTCGCAACGGCACCGGGCGCTGCCGATATCGTCGGGGCTATCCGGTTCCCGCGGGTTCTTTCTGCGTTCTTCGTGGGCGCGTCCCTTGCCGTAGCCGGCGCTGCCATGCAGTCGCTTTTTAAAAACCCGATGGCCGACCCCTACATCCTCGGCACATCGGCCGGAGGCGCGCTCGGGGCATCGCTTGCCATTGTATTTCTTGGCGGACTCTTCGTCCCCGTCTTCGCGTGGGCCGGCGCGGTTATCGCAATTCTCATTGTCTGGTCGATTGCCGGCCGGCGCGGGGTGATTGCGGTCGAGACCCTGCTCCTGACCGGCATCGCCGTCTCGTTCTTCTTCTCGGCTATCGTCTCGTTCCTAATCGCAATCTCGGGTGAGAACGTCCACCAGATCCTCTTCTGGCTCATGGGCGGGCTCTGGAACGCGTCCCCTGCCGATGCCCTGCTCTCCGCTGGCATCCTCATTACGGCCGGCTCGCTCCTCTTCCTTATGGGCCGGGACTTAAACGCCCTCT
>DUHF01000033.1 GCA_013331015.1 Methanoregula sp. | reverse complement strand
CCGATGCCCTGGGCAAGATCGGCGATAAACGGGCGGTCATGTGCCTGGGTAAGGCACTCAAGGAGTCGGACTCGTTTGTCCAGGTACCGTCCATCTGGGCGCTGGGCAAGATCGGGAGCGGGGCTCCGGTTGATACGCTCATCCAGTCGCTGAAGCATTCCGACTGGTACGTGCGCTGGGGCGCTGCGGATGCCCTCGGGAACATCGGGGATACGCGGGCGCTTGCGCCGCTTGAGGCACTCAAAAAGGACAAGGACGAGTATGTCCGGCATGCGGCAGTCGAAGCGATCGCCAAGATCAACGGCAAACACGCCTGATCCACGGGGACTGCCGGATTTTTAATTTTTTACCAGTTGTTCAAGAAGCACTTTCATATCGTTAATCTTGTAGGGTTTTGCAAGGATTCCGGCAAAACCACACGCGGCAAAGTTCTGCACACAAGGGTCGTTTGTGTACCCGCTGGAGACGATTGCCTTTACGTCCGGGTCCAGTTCTTTTAACTTCCCGATGGCATCACGCCCTCCCATTCCTTCAGGAACCGAGAGGTCGAGGATCACCACATCGAATGGAACACCGGCATCTTTTTCCCGGGCATACAGGGAAATGGCATCTGCGCCATTCCGGGCAAACTGCACCTCATAGCCAAGGAACTGGAGTACCTCAAGCGTCACATCAAGGATGATCTGCTCGTCATCCATTAAGAGGATCTTTCCTTTGCTGGTCACACCGGCATTCATGAAGATATACAGTAGTTCTTACGGCATTGGCTATAATATTATACCCTTGCCCTTGCAGGAGAAGACAGAATACTCCGGGCATCTTTGAGAATTCTGCAAAAAAGGGTGGGTGAACAAAAGAGGGGGAGGACCAAAAAAGGGCGCTTATTTTTTCAGGGCCCGGAGCCGGGCTGCTTCTTTTGCATCCTCGACCCGGAGCAGGAACGTCCCGTGGCACGGTTTGGTGAAGGGGAAGATGATGAAGTTTCCTTCAAACCCGATTGCTATGGGGGGAAGACCGATCACATGGGTATCAAAAACCTTGAAGCCGGGCTGGACATCGATGAACTCCGTGAAGTGTGCTTTGATGTAATCGCGGGACTCCTTAAACGTTGCATCCCGGAGCACGATCTCGTAATTCAGCGACTCTACGCAACCCATGGTTTTGCCTCGTCAATTGCTTTTTTCAGCGGCAGCGGGCTGTGCACGGCTTTTGCCGCTATGGTGGTGCAGGGGAACTCGATCTTCTTCACCTGCTCGTCGAAATGCTCACCATAGACAATCGCATACAGTTTCGCTTTCGAAATGGCGCCCATGGTTGCCGCATAACTTACCCCGGCGTCGTTGTGAATGAACACATAACAGGAGTCAAAATCGCGTTTCTTGTCCGCGATCAGTGCCACAGCACGGTCAAGATCCATGACCTCCCCGAGATAGTGCCGGTCCGGATCGGCGACAACGAGCAGGGTATTGGCGGCCTTGTTCCCCGCCACTATTGGAGTGATCCCTGCCTTTTTAAGCCGGTTTATCAGGTACAGGGCAATACTGGTCTGCACCGGTACCTGCGGGCACCCGAGCACAAGGAGTGCTGTTGCCGGATTCGCTGCTGGTTCACCTGCCATGGTTCATCCTGACCCTGCGTTTTAGGGATCTGGTATACCTTTTCTTAGCCGGGCTTATGAAATAATCTTCGCGTCGTGCTCCAGCTCTCACCGGGCCGTAAGACCCGTGCCGGAAATGCGTTCGGGATGGGTATAGATCGTGAAACGATCGCCCCGCGAGAACCCGACAAGGGTGATGCCTGCTTCTTCTGCGGTTGCAATCCCTTTGTCCGTGGATGCAGCTCGAGACAGGATCACCGGGATCCCGGCCCGGGCATATTTTTGTACCATGCCGGCGGGTTGCCGACCGGTGCACCCGATAACACAACGGGAAAGATCGATCCCGTTCAGGACGGCGTACCCGACAAGTTTGTCAACCGTATTGTGCCGGCCAACATCGCTGCTTTTCATAAGGAGCCTGCCGTCACAGAACAGGACCGAGCAGTGGACCCCCCCGGTCTTTCTCCAGAGTTCGGTCTCGATCTCTTTTGTTATCGCGATCACATCCTCCGAAGTTATCCTGATATCGGATTCTACCCGTGGCAGCACCGAAAGGAAACTGGTGCCCCCGGAGGACCCGGCTTCCTGCTTCACCTGCCGCAGGTCACAACCGGTACCGGAATACGCAAGGATGCGGTCACCATCAACGGTTACCCGGTCCACACACCTGACGATCCCCTCGGTGACGAGGTAGCCTGCGCCCAGTTCCCGCAGCTGGTCACGGCTTGCAATCATATCCGTAACGGGGCAGTCGTTGAGCAGGAGCTCGAACCGGTCCTCCACAACAACAGCATCTTCGGTCTTTTTTGCAGTACCGGCAATGACCTGGATACCCGTATGCACATGGATCATGATCCCCGGGTCTCCTCGTGCACCCAGTCAAGATAAGGCGGGTGACCGGCTATAACCGGAAGGACGATGATCTCCGGTACTTCGTACGGGTGCATGGCTTTGAGGGCCCGGATAACCGGATCTGCAAGGCTCCTTTTTGTCTTGATGATGAGCAGGTGCTCCTCCTCATCGCAGGACTCGCCTTTCCAGCGGTACAGGGACCGGACCGGCAGGATGTTGACACAGGCAACCAGGTTCTTTTCAAGGAGGCGTCCTGCCAGATCCGCTGAACGGGCGGGGGGCACCGTGGAATAGATAACGCAGATCTCCTGCCCGCCACCCGGACTCTTCTTCTCCATAACGATTTGGTTATCACTGCTGGCTGATAAGGATAGGTCTTCGCATGAGGGGAGATGGTGGCAGGCACCCTCTTCGGGACGGGGTTAAATTCTATAGCGCCCAGCACCAATAGTACGTACTTATGTACGCAAGCCGCATGAGCAACCTTCCGCCGTATCTTTTTGCAAGGATCGACGCGATGAAAGCCGAACAACGAAAAAAAGGTGTCGACCTCATCGATCTTGGCGTCGGCGACCCCGACCTTGCGACACCGCCGCATATCGTAGAAGCCCTCTGCACCGCAGCAAAGGACCAAAAGAACCACCACTATCCCGACTATGCCGGCATGCCGGCCTACCGGAGCGCCGTTGCAGGATGGTATAAGAAGCGGTTCGGTGTCACGCTCGATGCCGACAGGGAAGTTGTTGCCCTCATGGGCTCCAAGGACGGGATTGCCCATATCGCCGAGGCATTTGTCAACCCCGGCGACTATGTGCTCGCCCCAAGCCCGGGCTATCCCGTGTACCGCACCGGCACCCTCTTTGCCGAGGGAAAGGTGCACGACATGCCGCTCCTCCGGGAGAATAATTTTCTTCCCGTGCTTTCCGCGATCCCAAAAGAGGTTGCAAAGGCAGCAAAGATCCTGTACATCAACTACCCCAACAACCCCACCGGTGCCATAGCACCGGAAGGGTTCTATAAGGAAGTCGTGGACTTTGCCCGCGACAACGATATCGTGGTTGTCTCGGACAACGCGTACTCCGAGATCTCCTTTGACGGCTACCGTGCCCCCTCATTCCTTGAGACAAAAGGCGCAATGGATGTCGCAATCGAGATGCACTCGCTCAGTAAGACCTACAACATGACCGGCTGGCGTATCGGTATGGCAGTTGGGAACGCTGATGTGATCGCAGGACTCGGGCGGGTCAAGACCAATGTCGATTCCGGGGTCTTTGACGCAGTGCAGTATGCGGCCATAACGGCACTTTCAGACTCCCAGGACTGCGTACAGGATGCCTGCAACATCTACCAGGAGCGCCGCAATGTGCTCTGCAGCGGTCTTAAGGAACTTGGGTTCGATGTACCGGTTCCCAGGGCAACATTCTATGTCTGGGTTCCCGCAAAGGACTGCATAGAGTTTTCCGGCCGGCTCCTGACCGAGGCCGGCATTGTTGCAACCCCGGGGGTCGGATTCGGCGCAAGCGGTGACGGGTATGTCCGGTTTGCGATCACGCGGCCGGTTGCCCGGATACAGGAAGCAATTGAACGGATGCGGCGGATGAACCTGTGAAACCCACAAGCCACCTGGCCGGAAAAGACGGTCACCATTCCATCATCACCGTCTTTGACGCAGGTGCAAACGGAACGGTCATCTCATCCCGGTACACCAGCCGCTCCCGGTGCCCCGAAGTGCTCATCAATGGAACGCAGGCCCGCCAGATGCGCAGGGAAGAGGCGTCTGACGATCTCACCGCGGCTCTCATACGTCCGGCCTGGCAGCAGTAAGCGGGGAAGTCTTCGTGCTCTTCCACCATGCACTGGTCGATGACCTGATCTCAAAGGAGGAGTTCGAGCAGCGGGTGGAGAAGAAGATCGACGAGTGCGGGGATCTCGTGGACGAGCCGACTGCCGCCATGATGGTGGTAGGGGAGCTCGGCCGTGAGCACGTCAAGATAAAGGGGCTCTCTGCCAAATCCAGCCTCTTCTCATTTTTCGGGAAGATCATTGACAAGACCGAACCAAAGGAGTTTGACCGGGCAGACGGGGAGAAGGGGTGGGTCGCAACACTCCTGCTAGGTGACGAGACCGGTACCGTCCGGGTCGTGCTCTGGGATGAGAAGGCGGGTGCCGTGCTCGATACAGAGACGGGCGACGTGCTGGAGGTGATCGGGCGCCACCCGCCCCAGCGGGCGCAGGAGATCTATGCCCTTGCCCTGAGGAAAGCCAGCTGCGAGATCTCCTGCACGGTTGCGGCAGCAGGGGGGCTCTCGAACGATCCGGTGGATCTTGACGGTGTCCTGCTCGCCGTCGAACCACCCCGGACATTCACCAAACGGGACGGCACAACCGGTGAGATGATCGGAGCGGTCATCGGGGATGCGGAGGGGACTGCCCGGCTCGTGGCATGGGTGCCGGAACTTCTCGGGGGCTATGGTGCCGGAACAACCCTGCACATCACCAGCGCCAAACCCTCCGGGCGCGGGGAGGGAAGGGATTACAGCCTTGATGAGAAGAGCACGGTAACCGTTTCCACAACAAGCATTACGGTTCCCACAACCCCGCTCGCAAAGGTTGGTGATACCGGCATCTGGTCGGTTAAAGGGGAGATCAAACAACTCCGCGAGCCCCGTTCGTTCACGACACGGAGCGGGACCGTATCGTGGGTACGGAATCTTGTCCTGGGGGAAGGGAAGGACGAACTCAGGCTGGTATTGTGGGGCGAGAATGCCTTAATCCCGCTCAACCCGGGCGATACGGTCGAAGTCTACCATGCAACAGCAAAGGCCGGCCGGTTTGGCGGTATCGAGCTTGGCGTGGGGCGGGGGAGTGTGTTCCGGGTGCCTGCGGAAGAGAGCCGCCCGGTTGTCTTTTCCGGAACGGTCATCGAGACTCCCGGGGGCTTTTTTATTGATGATGGAAGGGACCGGTACCTTATTGAGGGCGA
>DUHF01000075.1 GCA_013331015.1 Methanoregula sp. | reverse complement strand
ATTTTCATCATTCGGGTGTGAACCTCATTGGTTCATGTGCGTTTCTACAGAGCTTAAAACTGAAAACGCGGCAACAATTGCGATCGAAAGACCGATCCGGATCAATCGCAATCCGATCTTGATCGCAGGAGCGGAGCATGGTTTTCCCGGCAAAACCAGTTCATACACGTTTCTCCCAAGCCGGAAAATTCCTCTCCTCCAGACAATGTGAGGAGATGAACCAGGACATTGGCAGCGAAAAAAGGTTACGACAACAAAAGGGAGGTGCCGTTACGACCCTTCGCACCGGAGGTCAAATTTGTCATTGAGGACATGCTCCTTGACAATGGTGTCATCCTTCACCATCACCTCGGGCCAGAGCCGGGTCTTGGAGTGGACGACAACCCGATCCCGGAGGACAACGCGGGGTCCGATCACGGTATCGTTCTCGATGCTGCAGTCCTCACCGATATGGGTGTCGTTGTCCATGATACTGCCGGATATGGTGCTGTTTGCGCCAACCAGCACGCGGTTGTAGAGCGAGGAACTGAAGATCTTCACATTGTTACGGATGATGCACTTCTCCCCGATGCTCGTATAGGGACCGACTAAAACGTTGTCGCCGATGGTGGTCCCGTTTCCGATCGAGACCGGCCCGATGATCTTGGTGTTGTTGCCAAGGCTGATGGACCCGCCCAGCTGGACCGGTCCCCGCACCTGTGCGCCATGCATGGAAAGGTCCCCGACAATATCCGTGACCGCAAGATCCTGCAGTTTCCACCGCTCGGCCTGCCGGAGGGAGTGCGGGCTCCCGACATCGGTCCAGTTCCCGCGGGCGAGCCAGCCCTTGAGGGTGTGCCCCTCCTCCATCAGTTTCGGGAAGAGGTCCCGGGCGAAGTCATATTTTGTGCCGGCGGGGATATGATCGAAGATCTCGGGCTTGCAGACATACATCCCGGTGCTGGCAAGGTTACTGAAGATCTCTCCCGGCGAGGGTTTCTCCTTGAACCGCTTGATCTCGTAACTTGCATCAATCTCCGCAATACCATATTCGGACGGGTCGTCAATAGAGATGAGACCGATCGTTGTCGTGGGCTTCTCTTTCTGGTGTGTGCGGTAAAACTCCAGGACATTCAGGTCAGTTACGTGATCCCCGCCGACGATAAGGAAGTCCTGCCCTTCCAGATATTTCTGGGCGTTCTTGACACTGCCGGCCGTCCCCAGTTTGGTCTTCTCGTGGACATACGTGATCTCGGCGCCATACAGCGACCCGTCACCCAGTGCGTCCTCAATGGCGTTTCCAAGATAGCCAAGCGTGAGCACGATCTCCCGGAAGCCCATGTTCGCAAGGTGTGCAACGAGATGCTCAATGGATGGGCGGTTGACGATAGGGATACAGGGTTTTGGCCGTTCGAACGTGAGCGGGCGGAGCCGTGTCCCTTCCCCGCCGCACATGATACACACCTTCATACCAGCCAGTTTCGTGCTGAACAGTTTTAAGGATAGTGCTCGGAGGGGATCATGAGATCTGGAGAAGATCGGACTATCGGGCAGTCGGCCTACCACCGGTCCCAATCAACCTCGATCTTACGGTTTATCTGATCCTGCGATCCATGCAGTACCGGAGATGACCCGGGCATATGGGTGACGAGGAGTACCGGATCCTGCCGGTAAGAAACGGTGAGGTGCAATGCCTTGCAGACAAACGGGAGCCGGTCGGGAACTGCAGTTTCTGCATCCACTGCCGGGAGTTCCGGGTAGGGGAACGATTCATCAAATCTCCCTCACTTCTCTATTGCACGAAATGCAGGATCACCGAGCGGGTTGATCCTGCCAAAGCCAATGCCGTGAAATGCGCTGACCGGCAGGGAGGCGGGTTCCACAGTATCACCAATATCATCAGCTGACTTTTTTTGGATGCGCTTTTTTCGTACGGGGGTTTTCAGGATTGCCTGATTGAAAGTCCAAAAAGAGGATCCGGGAGTGAAAAACTACGGGTTTGTCAGCATTGCCACAATCGCGTCCATATCGACATGCTCCTCGAACAGGTCGGCAAGAACCGTGTAAGGGTCAGCATCAGATTCGGTGATGGGTTCAAACGGCAGCCCTTTTTTTTCGTGCAGGAAGGAGAGGAGGGCATTTGCCGCCGGCACATTCTGGAAAAGCCCGTGCATATACGTGCCGAAGACCAGTCCGTCGTCACTCACGCGTCCATCGCCATCGAGCGCCTCACGGCCCTGCCCGGATTCCGTTACCCCCATGTGGATCTCATAGCCGGTCACCTGCCCCATTGCGGACAGGATCGGGGGGATATTCCGGGCAGTCCGGGTGACCTGCGTGGTACTCTTGTCGTACGACGAGAAACGGGTGATGCAGTCAAGAAGACCCAGCCCGTCATAAGAGCCGGCAGCGGACTCAAAGCCAAAATCCACAAGTGTTGAGCCGAGCATCTGGTATCCCCCGCAGATCCCAATCACCGGTATCCCGCAATTACGGAGGCGGACGATCTCCTTGTCGGTTCCGGATATTTTGAGGGCCTTCAAATCATCGACAGTATTCTTGGTACCAGGAAGGATGATGCAGTCGAACCCGTCAAGCGATCTTCCCAAATCAACATACTCAACCGCAGCATGCTGCTCCAGCAGTTCGAAATCCGTAAAATTTGAGATCTTCGGCAGCCGGATAACCGCTATCCTTACCCCGGAACCACGGGTTATCTTGTCACCTATCGAGAGCGAGTCCTCGCTTGGCAGCGGGAGGGAAAAATACGGGACAACGCCCAGCACCGGCACGCCGCAAAGGTTCACTATCATCTCAACGCCGGGCGCAAATATCGCCGGATCGCCCCGGAACTTGTTGATGATGATCCCTTTCACGAGCGGCCGTATTTCATCGGGGAGGAGTTGGATTGTCCCGTACACCTGCGCAAACACGCCGCCCCGCTCGATATCTGCTACAAGAATGAGAGGAATCTTCAGGGCCAGTGCCAGCTGGGTGTTGGCGATATCCCGGTCGTACAGGTTCAGCTCGGCGGCACCTCCGGCGCCCTCAACAACAACCTGCCCGAACTGCGTTTTTAGCCGGTGATACGACTCAAGCGCCTTTTCTAAAAGTTGCGGGGTTTCCCGGTAGTACTCCGTTATCGGGACATCCTTGTACGGCCGGCCGTTCAGCACCACCTGCGACACGCAATCCCCCTTTGGTTTGAGAAGGACCGGGTTCATGTCCGTGTGGGGGGACACCCGGGCAGCGATTGCCTGCATTGCCTGCGCCATACCGATCTCTCCCCCATCCGGGGTAACGAACGAGTTCAGGCTCATGTTCTGGGACTTGAACGGCGCAACAGGAATGCCCCGCCGCACCAGGCACCGGCAGATGGCAGCAACGGTCACGCTCTTACCCACATGGGATGCAGTCCCCACCACAAACAGTGACATAACTTGGGTACTAGGTTCCGGTTCGGACGATAAAACTGCTGCTCTTTTATCCGGATAGTGATCGCAGGATCATCATATCCCCCAAAATGGCCTGTATTTACGGATTATCCCACAAAATGTCCGCCGGCAATGCCAAGTAATATATAACGAGGGCACCTACAGGTAATTGAAATGATTGGTGGTATTTGCCCGACGTGTGGGCTACCTAAGGAACTGTGTATCTGTGAGGAGGTAGCAAAGGAACAGCAGAGGATCAATGTCAAAGTCAACAAACGCCGGTACGGGAAAGAAGTTACCGTTATCGAGGGCCTTGATCCAACCGACATCGATCTTGACGATCTTCAGAAATTCCTGAAAGGAAAACTCGCCTGCGGGGGAACCGTCAAGGGCAGCTCCATTGAGTTGCAGGGCAACCACCGCGATCGTGTCAAGGAGCTGCTCTCCCTCAAAGGGTACAGCACAGAAAATATCTCCTGACCTTTTTTTTATCTTCATCCTGGCACCGACAGGTTCCATTCTCTGACGGCTTGCGAAACCAACGGGCATACCGGCTTTTGTCCCATCCGGGGATAGGTAAAAATCCTCATGAAACCTCACGGGCTTCGAACCAGGGCAATGAAAATTCTGCCTGCCAAATACCATTGCAGGTTGCCTGCACGATCATGGAGAGAGGATACCGATTCTTAACAACGGGCTCTTTTGCGGTTTTTTTGGGAAGTCAGATAATCGATCTATCCATCTGCCATGGCATTACCCGGGCTGTAGCGGGGGGGTGAAGTCCACACCATACGGTGGACTTTTTTTAGTGCGGGAACCCTAAAAAAAATGTTTTTCGAAGATCCGGGTTAACCTGCACAAATTCGGGATAAGCCAAAAAAAAGTTTTTTCAGATAAAGAACCGGAACGTTGCCCAGGCAATGATGAGCATGATTGCCGAGTATTTAAGACCGGCAATAAAGCGCCCTTCACCCATCTGGCCTGCCACCATTCCCGAGAAGAATCCCTGCAGCATTGCAGCGTGCGAGAAGAGGCGTTTGTAGACGAAAATATCGATGATGCCGCCAAAGCCCTTGGCTCCGGTGGCAGATGCCGTGGCACCGGCAGTTGCCATCGTGCTCAGGAACGAGGAGACGAGGATGGCAATGACGAAGAGGAAGACCGCGAATGCCACCAGCACGATGATGACGTAGATGAGCATGTTGTTGCTCCGTTCCGTCTGCAGGTTCACAACCTCAAACGTATCCTTTGCAGCGGCCCGGAGCACCTCGCTCACGTCACCACCGGCCTTACTTGCCTTGGCGATGAGGTCGACACTCCGGTCGGCAAGCCGGGTACCGAGACCCTCCCCGAACCGGAAGAGCGCCTCAACGAAATTGACACCCCACGACATCTCGTTGTCCAGCTTCCGGATGTGTGGGGTCAGGGTCCCGTATTCTGCTCCTGCCACGAGATGGACGGCAGTCGGCAGCGTCATGCCGGAATCGTTCATGCCGGCAAGGTCACGGAAGAAGTTCGGCAGCGCGTTCTCGAGGTTTGTCACCCGCATATGCTCCTTGAGATCGAGAATTGCCACCGGCACGATACAGACAAGGACGGCAAATACGGCAAAGTCATCGATAGACGTGGATTTGAAGAGGACTTCCATCCCGTATGACTGGATCATGTACACGGATCCGACAACAAAAAACAGGATGCCAAGGGGGACGCATAAGATGAGGATGTTCTCCGGCCGCTCGGTGAGCACCTTGAGCGGGTGTTTCATGAACCTGCCCATCCCCTCGCGGCTCTTGCGTTCCTGTTCGAGCTTGCTCGTTATCTGCTGGAACTC
>DUHF01000235.1:3810-4723 GCA_013331015.1 Methanoregula sp. | reverse complement strand
AGTCCTTTCTGGCCGGCTGCAAATTCATCAGACCAGCCATAGCAGTCGTGGAGCATCCGGGCAATGACATCTGAGAACGTCATGTTCCCGTGCTTGAGGGCAAGAAGCGCCTCATACACCTCAGGATCGATACGGACCGAACGTCCCTCGCCTGCCCGAGGCATAATAACCACTTTGTGGTAACGGAATATAAATATATCGCATAATTAAAGGGAAATACGCGTCAGACTTTAAATAAAACGTGCAAGGCAGACCCGATTTACCGGGATATCAGGATCATCAGCCCCGTGAGCGATGCCAAACCAGGACAAATTCAGGGCCGGTTTTCATTCCGGGGTGCAATACGGATGAAGGTGAACGTGGAGAAATCCGTGTAGGCAAATTCCGGGACCGGGCCAAAGCAGCCGCCTACCCGGAAGAGAGTGGGAAGGTCAAGGGATACCCGGGCAACATCGAGGTTGATGAAACCCCCGTCCTTTTTGAGATCCAGGGGAACGAATTCGAGTTCCTGCTGGACAATTCCACCCGGCGTCTTCCGGCAACAGATATGTTCATGCTGGTGACCGCAGCACAGGTGGGTGAGCCCGCGCTGTTCCAGGGCTTCAAAGGCCATGGATGCCGTATAGTGGTACCCGGTAAAGAAGTCCCCGGCCTCGTGTGAGAGGCGCTGCCAGCACTTGAGGCGCAGGATCTGCGTTCCCAGTTCAAGCGGGCCCCCGTGGACAAAGAGCATCTGGTGATCCTGCCACTCCATGGGCATGGAATCAAAGATCGAGAGCAGGGGCGAGGTGCGGAGCTGTTCGTGGCGATAGGTGCTCGCGGCGTCGCTGCCGCTGACAAGGATCCCGTTCAGGTACGCGTGATCGTGGTTGCCGAGGACCGAGATCATCCGGTACTCGCGTGACAGAGCATG
>DUHF01000235.1:0-3763 GCA_013331015.1 Methanoregula sp. | reverse complement strand
AAATGCCGGGGTCCGTATACAGGAACTTAAGCATTCGAGCGCAGCGGCGTCCGCGTGCACATCAGAAAAAATTACTGCACCCATACCGTTGACGAAAATATTGGTGCTTCCTTTTGATATATACCATGGATGCCCGGGGTTCTGTTCATACCGGGCTATTAAAATAAAGGATATGTTGAAGATACGGCGGTTCCAAGCTAGTAACGGAACATTTTCCCTGAATCAGGGAAGCAGACACAAAAATAATTCATTGAAATATCCGTACAAAGAGAAAGGAGCACAGGATACAAAATGGAGAAGTTTCTTGACACGTATATCGGGCAGATGAGAGGACAATTCCCCGGCTTTCCCCTGGAAACAGCGCATGAGATCGCATCAGCATTCATCCAGTTCAAGTTCGGGCTGTATGAGAACGCGGTCCGGGAATGTACTCATGCAATAGATCTCATACCGGACAGCCAGCCAAATGCAGCGCTGAAGAAGGCGCTCGCGATTGTCAGGGCCAATGCCGAGAGCCGGAACAACTCCCAGGTGGCGTCGGACCTGTTGATAGGATTTACCGAACCCGAACGTGCGTATGTTGCCATTGACCTTCCAAAAGACCAGATCGGGGACCGGGCCACGCTCGAACTCGATAACGCCATCGTCTTCATTTATGTTGTTGCACTCATCACCTCTTCAGAGGATGAAGAGGCACTTCTGGAACACCGCAGATCCATTGTCCGGATGCTTGCAGATTACAAGACTGCACTGGGCCTTCACTGACCCATCCCCCATTTTCACAAAAGGGCGGATTCCCGTACCTGAACGGATTTCCGGAAGTGGGAGGAGGGATTGAATTTTTCTTGCTCTGTAGAAACGGACATGAACCGCTCGGGTTCACACCCGAAGCATGAAAAACGCTGCATGCAGGATATCTTCGAGCACTTCCCGATTCAGGACACCTCACAGGGAACGTTTGGAGGAAATATCCGGTCCGGAAAACCGGTAATAGAAGCCGCCGCACAGGCGCCCTTCGGGGCGGCGGCAGTAATCCCCACGGGGGTATGGGGGCCTCAACCCCCATAATCTATTTTCTGATAATCCGTTTTTCATTTAGAAAACCTGCCAGAAATCATAGATTGATCTGCGATGGGGCCACGGGCGCTCGGGGTCTCATCGACCCTCGCCTTTGTGGAGCATGCGGTAAATGGGCTCTTGAAACTAAAATGATAGAACCGGGGGTCAAGGGGGCTTGCCCCTTTGGGGGTGCCTCCCTCCTCTTTAGGTAGAGAGGGGGTCACCCTCACAATTCCACAAAATGACACCATGGGAATGATTTCAACAGAGCAGAATGAAAACGTATTAAGGCCGCCGCGGGAGCGCCCCTGCGGGGGCGGCGGCAAGCTTCTTAATGGGGGTATGGGGGCATCAGCCCCCATCCTGACTTCTAAGGTTTTCACCAGAGCAATTTTTTTCGATAATTGTGGACTACGGGCCGGTATGGGTATCCGGAAAGAAGGATGAGGGGAGGATTCTTTCTGAACTCCGGATAATCTCCCGCAAAGAATAACCGGGCATGCCGTTACTGGCCTGTGGTTAAAGAAGCATCCGGAAAAATCTGATACCCGGGGTCTGCCCGGGGTATTTTGCCGCGACACGGCAACATTTCCCTTAACGGGATGGAAAAAAAGGTTTTCAGGTTACAGGCTGTCCATGCTGATGCCGGTAAAGTCCTGCGCAACTTCGCGGATATCCTTCACACCAAATGCGGTCTGGACCTGCGAAAGTTCGATCTGGTTTGCTGCATCGCACATATAGTCAAGGATGTCTACGGACAGTTCCTTCTGGATCTTGCTCTTGCGCAACTGGTCGACAAGGGCCGCCATCTTCTCCGGCGGCTCCATGCGGAGCTTGGCAAGGCTCATCACGCACATGTAAATCCGTGTCAGGTTCCGGTCTGTCCCGGTGATACAATCAAAGAAATTCCGGATCACCTGTGCCTGGTATATCTCTCCACCCATGACTTCACCTCCTACCGTTGGTTATCTTCTCGGTAAATTCAGTGTTCACAACTTCAGGTTATAAACTTTCCGGAAAAACCGGGGTCTTTCGCAGAATAACCTTCAAAAAACAGGGGAATTTTCGGTAAGTGCGGCGGAAGTGTCAGACAATTGCATGACAATTGGCATACCCCGGCGCATGCCCGCCGCACCCCGGTTCCTTTCCGGCACCATATGGGGGTTAGGACAATTTTTCTGGCTCTTGAAGAAACACGCATGAACCGTTGGGGTTCACCCCCAAACGATGAAAAACGCTCCATGAGAGATTTCTTTTTAGCACCTCCCGATTCAAACCCTTCCAAATGATACGGCAGGGCAATTTCCGGTTCGGGAAATTTGGTAATTGAAACCGCCGCACAGGCGTCCTACGGGGCGGCGGCCGTTCATCACATTCGGGAATATCGGAGCAGTCTGCACCCGTCATTATATCATACCGCGTTTTTCATGGGAAAAGCTAACAGAAATACCAGATTGTATTACGATGGGGTAACGGGCGCTCTTGCCGCCTCATTTAGGGCTCGCCTTTGTGGAGCATGGCCGTTGATGGGGATCCAGGTGAAAATTTTTTTGCAGGAATGGGGGGGTTTGGGGGGCTTGCCCCCTTGGTTTGCCTCCCCCTCTGGGGGAGAGAGGGGGTCACTTTCATAAATTCCACTGAGCGTTTCTGAAAGGTTTTCCCATGAAAATTGCAAAAAAAGATGATGGGGGCTAACTGCCCCCAAACCCCCGTTTGCGATGAATGGCCGCCGCCCCGAAGGACGCCCCGCGGCGGCTTCAATGAGCGGAGTTATTAGTACGGTAATCTACCCTGCTGTGCCCCGTGAGGGGCCCGCATGGCGGGGAGCCATCCCTTTGTCCAATAATTCTGATTTTCATCATTCGGGTGTGAACCGATATTGTTCATGCCCGTTTCTACAGAGCAAAAAACACTGATAACGCTTTCCATTTTACTACGATCCGGAAGGCATACTCCGGATAAAAAAAGAGAAGAAAAACCACTCACTTTGCGGCACTCACGATCTTAATGATATCGCCGTCCTTGAGCTCGTGATTTTCCTTGATCCGCATCTTGGTCCGGGCATCAACGGCGTACAGGAATCCCTTGCCGATATCCGTGTGCACCTGGTAGGCAAGATCATGGGGTGTTGAACCCCGCCGCATCAGGAACGCGTCGGGCAGCACATCGCCCTGCTTGTTGCAGTAATGGTTCTCATCCTCGACCGGGTAGACCACGATCATGTCGAGCAGCCCAAAGACGGCCCGGTTGATGGCCTGCTGAACACCGGTGCCTTTGCACTGCTTCATGACTTCGGCAATCTTTGCAAGACCCGCTTTCTGGGCAGGGGAGAGCGTTGCCTCATTGGCAATTTTGAACTGCTCGTCGCCCGGCAGGTACTGGATCACGTTTGCTGCAACCGCGTTCCGGAGCGCCAGCTCGGATGCCGCGCTGGCAAACGCCACGTTCTGTGCGGCAAGTTTCGTGCGCAGCGCTTCGGGGGTCTCGTCAAACTTGTTCCCCACGACCAGCATCGGTTTTGAGATCTTCACGATCTCTGCACAGAGCGGGATGAGATCCCCGATCTCTGCATGCACCAGATCGAGTTTTAGTAAAAGGGAAACATCCCGGACATCTTCCATCGTGATGCCCAGGCCAACAAAGGTGTCGGCAATGCCCTGCTCAATAGCATTTCCTTTACCCTGCGACTGCCGGCTGATCCGGG
>DUHF01000232.1 GCA_013331015.1 Methanoregula sp. | reverse complement strand
AATTTGCAGCCGGCCAGAAAGGACTCGAGGAGTTCATCGACATCCGGTCAAAGTAATGCCATAAAAAACCGGAAAAAAACCTGCGGTGAAATCTGCAATGCGACAATCGGTATCCGAAGACCTCACCCTCGATCGGCTGAACTGGCTTATCGAGAATATTGATGAGATGTTTCTGGATATGGATGAAAGTCCGAATGAAACCTAAAAAAAAACAGAGTCTTCTGAAATGAACAGCACTACCCTCATGCTGGTTTTAAAGACTCATCTGAATATTGCACGGTCCTCCCGACAATCGCCCCCATCTTCTTTTTAAGTTCTTCGCGAAGATCCGGGATGCGCCCCTGGGTTTTCTGCTGCCAGTCAGCCAGGTCTTTTTGTGACTGTATCTCCTTTTTTAGCATTGCTTCCAGTTGCGCCTTCTCCCGCTCAAGAGAACCGGTTTTGACCCGGAGCGGATGGGCTTCGAGTGCCTCTTTTGCAATCCGGCAGGCGTCTTCCTGTTCGTGCAGTTCCGAACAGATCTTCCCCATGTCCGTTGCAAAACGGCCGGCTTCAGAGAATACGGCACGTTCCTCTTTGTTCTTCAGCACAATCTCATCCGCACCGATCATCCTTTCAACCACAGGACCTGCTGCCACAAGAGCGGTTTTGAGGTCGGCGCAGGCAGGCAGTTCATGATCAGACAGCAGGGCCATTGCCTGTTTTAACGATGCAATCTCACTGGTATGCTTCTGTTTTGTCGCAATCTTCTCTGCCTTTCGCAGGACGTGGGATGCGGTCATGGAGAGTGCTGCATAGGACCGTGTCTTTGCCTCAAGATGCGCTTCGAGTCCGGTAAGAGTGGATTTCATCTCCGCCAATCCGGCCATCCGGGGATCGGAAGGCATCGCAGCGAGTTCCTCCCCGATCTCTCTAAGCCGCCGGGTCGTCTCATCAATCCTCTGCCGGGTGCGCTGGCTTTTATCAGCAGCTTTTGCGAGATCTTCAGAGCAGCTGACAATGGCTGCATGCTGTAAACGTGCCTCTGATACCCGGGCCATCTCCTTTTGGTATGCACCAAGAGCCGAAGTGATGGCATTGATCTCATGGCCGAGGGTGTCGATTCCCATGCGGGAGGCCTTCATCTCATCAGGAAAGACGATCTGGAGGTAGCGGCCGGGGCCCCGGATGCTGTTGAGGCAGTTCTTCACGCATTCCACTGCAGCAGGATAAAACTCCTCGCTCTCTTCGGGGAGTTCTTTTGCCATGGCCGTGTTCATTGCCCGGATGTATTGCGGGAGGGTGTTCTTTGCAATACTTTTGAGCTTGGGATGAATTTCCGGGTCGTGTTCTGCTCCGGCTATGGCATTGACGATGAGCTGGAGCTGGGCTATCCCATTGCGAATGTTCTGTTGTGGGGCATGGGTCTGCTCTTTGAGCAGGGAACGTGCGGCGGCTTCCCGTTCGTCAAGAATGCCCGGAATGGAACCAAACGCGATCGTAAGGGTTTCCGGCTCCTTTGCACCAAAGATCTTCTTGAAAAATCCTCTCATTATATCCCCTGTCTCAATCGTTCTCGGAAATTTTTCTGATCCGTTCGGCGGCATCGATCTCGGTCAGTACCTGGACAACCGCACGGGGAACCAGATCCTCCCATTCTTCACCTGCAAGCATCCGCCGCCGGATCTCGGTGCCACTCAGTCTCTCCCGTTCGTACATGGCTGGTGACTGGACATCGATTCCTGCCTCAGAAAACAGCCGGACAACCAGGGGATTTGAGGAATAACAGGTGTCGAACGGCGGGGCCATGGATCGTACATGGGCCGCCCAGAGCGCGTTTCTCTGGATGTCCTCGATCGGGATCACATAGAACGGGCAGCCGAGCGAGGCGAGAGAACGGGTTATCATGAGCACCCGCTCGCCGGCCGTGAACGGGTTGTCCGGATGGTGCGAGAGCTGTGCGCTGCCAATCCCGATGATGATCTCATCCACGTTCCCTGCGATATGTTCAAGCACTGACTGGTGCCCGTTATGGTACGGCTGGAATCTCCCGATATAGAACCCGCGTTTCATGTTCATGGTTTCGCTCCAAGATTTGCGATCCGCGCAGCAAATGCGCCGGCCGTGAAACCGGCATCGATGTTGACCACCGAGATGACCGAGCAGGACTGGAGCATGCTCGCAAGGGCTGCCCGCCCCTCGCCCATGTACCCGTAGCCCACGCTGACCGGGACCCCGATGACCGGCTTGTCCACAAGACCGGCAACCACGGAAGGAAGCGTCCCCTCCCTGCCGGCGCAGACAATGAACGCGTGGGCAGGCAGGAGCGGTTTCAATGCCGGGAAGAGCCGGTGGATACCGGCAGCGCCGACATCGTATGCCGTTCTCACCTCGCATCCCATCTCTTCTGCAATAACTTTTGCTTCTTCGGCAACGCGAATGTCAGAGGTTCCCGCGGTTATGATTGCAACAATCCCTCCCGTGGATTTGGGGGCCGGACCATTCTTAAGAATCAGGACCCGGCCTTCCGGCCGGTAATCCGTGGCAATGTTCTTCTGCCCGGCCAGTCTTCTTACCCCTTCAGCCTGCTCCGCGCTGATCCGTGTCACCACGCACCGGCCGGAGGATTCTGCAAGATGAAGTGCGATCTTTGCAAGATGATCAGGATCCTTTCCCTCGGCAAGAACCACTTCCGGCATCCCGCACCGGACATTGCGTCCAAGATCAAGGCAGGCTATGTCCCCCATATGGTCCAGCCGTAAGCCCGTTATGGCTTCGGCTGCCTCTTCGAGCGGGATCTCGCCGTTCTTGTACTGCGCCAGGATTTCAGGTAATGTTCCGCGGGCCGGCATGATTGTAATAATACAGATATGGAACGCCGTATAATAAGGTAGTACACCCGCATGACCTACCTCATCTATGTTGCAATGTTTGGCACAGCCGCCACGATCTTCCTCTGGCTGCGCGATGCGCGGATCTATTACCGGACCGGCCTTCCGGGCTTTCGGAAAGCAGCGTACCGGGGTGTCCTGTATGGCGCGCTTGCAACGCTTGGCACTCTCATCACGCTGACGATGGCAACGTTCGAACTGCTCGGGCTCGGGCTGATCCTTGGCGCCCTGTACCTGCAGGGGCAGATCGAGCGGGAGAAGGTCTGGAAGAATGAGGACACGTTCCAGCGCTTCATCGGCAGCGCGCCGGTACACCGGATGAATAAGAAATAATGGTAGTAGGCCAGTACAAGGATAGGGATTTTTTATCATGCTCCAGAAACCACGGGGGACCCGGGACTTCCTGCCCGATGAGATGGAAGCGCGGCGCGCAGTAGAATGGCGCCTCCGCGAAGTTGCACGCCGGTGGGGATACCGGGAAGTCTGTACGCCGGAGTTTGAGGATCTTGAACTCTTCACGATGCGTTCGGGCGAAGGCATTGTCGAGGAGATGTACGTCTTCGAGGACAAGGGTGGCCGGAAACTTGCCCTGCGCCCGGAGATCACCGCCGCAGTCATCAGGATGTACATCAATGAAGCAAAGGTCGCCCCCAAACCCCTGCGCTGGTGCTACTTTGCCGACTGTTTCCGGTACGAGCGGCCGCAGAAAGGACGGTACCGCCAGTTCTGGCAGTTCGGGGTCGAGCTGATCGGCGCGGATACGGCTGCTGCCGATGCCGAGACTGTCATGCTTGCGTCCGACATGCTCAACGCAACGGGGGTCACGTATGACCTCAGGGTCGGCCACCTCTCGTTCATGAAGAATCTTGTCAAAGACCTCGAACCGGCCATGCAGCGCCGAGTGCGGGCGCACCTTGACAAGAAGGATTTCGATGGCCTGAACGCAACGCTCGAGTCGCTGAACCGGACCGATCTTGCCAAATCCCTCACGGCCCTTGTTGAGACCCGGGAGCTTGCCGAGGCATTCGAGATCGCCGGAACGATCCCCGAGAAGGAACGGGTGGAGCAGATGGTCGGGTCACTCGATGCGGCAGGTGTGAAATACTCGTTGAACTTCGGGATTGCCCGCGGTCTCGATTACTATACGGGAATGGTCTTTGAGGGATTTGCCCAGAACCTCGGGGCCGAGAACCAGATCCTTGGTGGCGGGGCGTATCGCCTTGCGCAGCTCTTCGGCGGGGATGATGTGGCGTCGTGCGGCTTTGCTATCGGCTTCGATCGCGTGATGGTCTCCCTTGGCGATGCTCCGGCCCGGAAGGATATCGTGGTTGGTCTGGTCTGCACGAACGAGGGGCGGAAGCGGGCGCTGGAAGTGGCTCGCGCGTTCCGCGATGCCGGCATCCGCACCGAGATGGATCTCATGGAGCGTGGGTTTGGGGCCCAGCTCGCGCACGCTGCAA
>DUHF01000284.1 GCA_013331015.1 Methanoregula sp. | reverse complement strand
TGTCGTAGTACCGGCCGGCGTTCTGTTCGATCCCTTCGTGGACGTAGATCTTCACCTTTTTGCCGATATCGACTTCCACTGCCGCTTCGTCCGGGAAGAACCGGAGAATCTTCTTGGCATCCGCAGACTCGGCACCCCGCAGGTGTTTTTCGATCTCCTGCCACGAGAGTTGTTTACTTGCGGTGTCAAGCGATGATATCAGGTTGGTGATGAACGCGTAGTTCTCGTAAATAGCGGCAACGATCTCATCGGTCTTTTTCACCGTATCATCAAATTTCCTGATCGCGGCCTCCTGGTGTTTGCGGATCCTGTCTTCCTTTGGGATGAACGGCCGGGCTGTCGCCTTCCGCTCCTTTTTGGTTAAGGGGTAAAAGACTTCCAGTGCCTCGGAGAAAGTGGGATAGGTCCAGACATTTTCTGCATTCTCCACGTTGATGGGTTCGCAGTGCTTCCCGGAGATGACGGGTGAGCGGTTCTTCAGCACAGCATCAAAGAGCCCCTGCAGGGCAGAGTAGATGCGTCCCGGGTCGGCAGAAGATGCGGGGATGCTCTTGTCAAGTCCGGCCTGTGCGCAGATATACTCCGCGTATGCACCCCCGAGCATGCAGCCGATGGCAAGCGCCCGGACAAGGTCTCGGTCATCGGCTTTCAGGAACGCGGCAAGGGCCTCTTCGGATGCCGTCGGGTCCATGGCACCAAGGGTATACTCTGCACCCGGGACCACCTCCCGCTCCCTGAACCGGTGGTGGCGGAGCGGTTTGATGATGATCGAGTTCTCACCCGTGAGGATGACATTCCCCTCATCGAAGAGTTCGAGGATAAGCCGGTAGGTGGTTGAACCTTTGCCGATCTCGAAGATGAGGATCCGCTCAAGGCCGTGCTGCCGGATGGAGAGGACCTTTCCTCCCGAGAGATACTTCCGCAGGAGCATGGCATACTGGGGCGGATTCTTGGGAGGATCCGGTAGCGCAGTGACGATATGGGCCCGCCTTCCTGCTTCGACAATGAACTGGTATTTTGCCTTGTTCTCGCCGTTCATGCGGATTGCAAGCGTCCGGGAATCGAACTGGTAGACCTTGTCGATCCAGAGCGGCAGCTTCTCTGCCAGCTCGGACGCCATCGCCTTAACGTCGATCCCGCTCATTCCCTGTTCGGATGCCATCTCGTTTGTACCAAATTACATATGGCTTGCGCACTAAAAAATAAGACTACTGGTGTAACGGGATGAGCGAAGGAGAGAGCACAGAAAAACAGCCGGTCCAGGCCAAGAAGCAGAAAACCAAAGAAGACAAGCAGGCCGAGCACATCAACCGGATCAAGCGGACGCTTGTTGCCAGTTTCATGGGTATCATAACCGGTGCGATATCCTATTATGCCGGCGGGGTCCCGTCCGCGGAAGGCATCCAGGCCGATGGTCTCCTCGGGTTCATGCTCATGGTTGCCGGTATCGTCCTGCAGAAGCACATCTTCATGCTCTTTGGAATGGATACGACAAAACTTGGCGCCAAGGACTGGTTCTACCAGGGGTTCATGACCTTTGCCTTCTGGTTCATGACCTGGACCATCCTACTGACCGCCATCCCCAGATAACATTCTTTTTCCAGGGTTACATTATGAGAATTGCCATTGTCCATAAGGATCGCTGCCACGCAAAGAAGTGCGGTACCGAGTGCATCATCTACTGTCCCCGGGTCCGGACCGGGGATGAGACGGTGGTCATCGGGCCGGAGGGAAAGGCAGTCATTTCCGAGGAACTCTGTGTCGGGTGCGGCATCTGCATCAAGAAATGCCCGTTCGATGCCATCGACATCATCAGCCTGCCCGAGGAACTCGAGCACCCCACCCACCGGTACGGGAAGAACGGGTTTGCCCTGTACGGCCTGCCTGCCCCGGTTGACGGCAAGGTGACCGGTATCCTTGGCGCAAACGGGATCGGGAAGAGTACTGCAATCAAGATCCTCTCGGGCCAGCTCCGACCCAATCTCGGGAACTTTGACGAGGAAGTTGCATGGGAAGAGATCTTCAAGCGGTACGCGGGCACCGAGCTCTTCGATTATCTCCAGACGGTCTCAAAAAAGAGCTTAAAGATAGCTTCAAAGCCGCAGTATATCGATTTCATTCCCAAAGTCTTCCAGGGGACGGTCCGGGCGCTGCTAAAGACCACGGATGAACGGAACAAGTTAGCTGAGATCCTGCCGGTCCTCAAACTCGAGTCCATCCTCGACCATGACATCGGCACCCTGAGCGGCGGGGAACTCCAGCGGGTGGCAATCGCGGCCTGCCTTGCCCGCGAAGCCGACCTGTACTTCTTCGATGAGATCACCCCGTTCCTCGACATCTACCAGCGGATCGCTGCGGCTAAACTTATCCGGGAGCTTGCAACCGAGCGCCCGGTCATGATCGTAGAGCACGACCTTGCGATTCTCGACATGCTTGCCGATACCGTGCATGTCGGGTACGGCAAACCCTCGGTCTTTGGTATCATCACCCGCCCAAAAGGCGTACGGGTTGGAATAAACCAGTACCTTGAAGGGTTCTTGAACGAGGAGAACGTCCGTTTCCGGGACACGCAGGTGGTCTTTGAGAAGCGGGCACACGACAAGGGATCCGACCGGGAAGACTTATTCGTCATCCCCCCGATGACAAAACAGTACGAGTCCTTTGGCCTTTCGGTCTCAGGTGGCACCATACGGGCAGGGGAAGTCCTCGGGATTGTGGGGGCAAACGGGATCGGGAAGAGCACGTTTGCCAAACTCCTGGCCGGTGCCGAGACGCCGACTTCAGGCTCGATGGAGACCTCGCTTAAAATTTCATACAAACCCCAGTATATCAAGGCCGATACATCCGACAGCGTCGAGATGTACCTGCGTGGGTGTACAACGAAATTCGATTCATCGATGTTCCAGCACGAGATCATCGAGGCACTCGCACTCCAGGTTATCCTCCAGTCACCGGTTGACACCCTGAGCGGCGGGGAACTCCAGCGGGTGGCAATCGCCGGCTGCCTTGCACGGGATGCCGATCTCTATATCCTTGATGAGCCGAGCGCCCATCTCGATGTCGAGCAGCGGGTCAAGGTCACCCGGATGATCAAGCACCATGCGGAAGGAAAAGAGGTCGGGATCATGGTCATCGACCACGATATCTACTTAATCGACATGATCAGCGAACGGATCCTGGTCTTTGAAGGTGAACCCGGCGTGAGCGGCACGGCTACCGGTCCCTTCCCGATGCGGGACGGTATGAACCGGTTCTTACGGGAACTCGATGTCACGTTCCGGCGCGACCAGACCGGCCGGCCGCGGATCAACAAGCCGGAGTCCTTCCTTGACCGGGAACAAAAGGGAATGGGCGAATTTTACTATTATGCGAAGGATGAAGCGTAACCTCCGCCCTGCTACCTTTTAATATTTTAACATGCCATTCTCCCTATATGCGGGAGGAGAAGCTTTCGGACGCGATCGTTTACGACAAGCTGCACCTGTTGCAACGGGACTTTTCCGGTTACATCGAGCGCAATACCGTAAAAGTCGATGCAAACCTCCCGGTCTTCTACGGGTATGTCATCTCTGCACTCGAGAACTCCTTCCCGAACATCTCCGATGAAGCCCATGACGAGTTCGTGGACAGCATCACCTTCAAGGTGCTCGATACCAGTAAAAATATCGACGACTTCGATTTTGTCAAACGGGTGATGACCAATGCCATCCGTTTCAAGAAACGGAAGAATGCGGAAGTGGGTATCAACATTGTTGTCGGGCTAAAGCTCCTCAAAGTCGGGGACTATGTCCATGCCCTTGAATACTTAAAAAAATATTCAAGACTTGATGCCAAACTTGGCACCGCGGTTGCCTTCTGTTACTATACCCTCTCCCTCCGGGAGTTCAAGAAAGACGATGAATCGATCCGGGCCCACCGTCCCGGCGAGATGGAACTCCTTGCCCGGGAACTGATGATCACGCTTACCCGTATCAAACCCGGCGTTGGCCAGATCCGGCAGCTGGAGATCGATGATCCGGCATTCCTTGAAAAGATCTTCTGGCAGATGATCCTGATCGGGCTCGAGTGGTTCCCAAGCGAGAAGTGGTTTTTGGAAGTGGGATTAAAGAACGCTGCCATGACCAACGATTCGGTGATGCGAAAACGCCTCCTCGATATCGGTTCGGAGCATTTCTACACGGACATCACCTTCCTGCGGGAGATGTACTACTACAAGCTGGAGAACCGTGACGCCGGGGGCGCTGCAGGAATTGTCAACCAGCTCATCAAGCAGTACCCGGACGAACTCGAACCGGTCTATCTCGGCCTCAAGCTCTCCCTCCTGACAACAAAGAAGATCACGTACCACAGTTTTCGGAAGCTGGCGCTCTCAAAAGGGATGCCGGCCCAGGTCATCGAGCTCTTTGATTTCTCGTTTGAGCTCCTCAACCGCGAACCCAAGGAAGCGTTCAACCGGCTGGCTGATTTTGAGCGCGAATTTTCGGACCTGCAGTATTTTGCAACCGTGCTCCGGTACATAGCTGCGGATTTTGCCTCAACCGAAGAGGTCCGGGTCAGGCGGGCAAAGAAAGCATTGCTGGACGCAATTGAACAGTTCTGCCTCGTGGAGTTAAAAAAACGGTGAGGCTTTCCCGGGTTCTCTTTTTTTGGGAGGCTCTTCTCCCAATTCAGGAATATTTGGCCCATAAAAACTCTCAATAGGTACTAACTCCCTCAAAATCTCAATCCCGCAGACTTCTGGATGAACCTGAAGAGGTAAGTGAGTGGCGCAAAAGTCGGCAGACCTTTTGCGCGTAGTCAATCATAAGGGGGGTGCCCTGGCGGCGGGGACGAAGTTCCCGAGAGCGGTTGACCTGAAAACGTCAGATGCCCCCGCACTGTTGGAAAATTTTCAGTTTGAAATACCCGATGTCCCGAAAACCAAAAGCAGCGCGTTTTATGGCGTTAATTTTGTTGTTGAATCCTTCCAACCCTGCAGTCATAGGTTGGTGTTTAAAATAGTGGCTCTTCTCCAATTTCCGGAGATTAAATTATCCAACTATTTTTTCAAATATCGACGACAAAAGGTACTTTGTTGAAATAGGCACCTAAGATGAAAAATTAAGTCCGTTTACAGGGAATCACGAAAAATGTGTTTGCCCAGCGAGGGCCCGACGAGGCGCCCGAGCGACCCCCGAAGGGGGGGGATGCTCATAATGCTGGAGCCATTTTCATAATTCTGGTGTGTGAACACTCGTTCATGCTCGTTTCCCATGAAAATTATGTAAATTTTCAATTATGGGGGCTGATGCCCCCATCATCACTTCTAAAATTTTTTACCAGAGCAGGTTTATCAAACTCTTCGTTCATCAAAAAGCAATACCCAGTTTTGCAAGAATGGCCTGGATTGCATGGATGATGGGATCGAGGATCGGGGCAAGACCCCCGGTCCGGGATCCCGTATCCTCATCCGGTGTCAATGCAGGCGTCTCAACCGGGAGAGGAGTTCCGGTTGGCACCGGTAAGACGGGGGCTTTGTCCGGTGCGGCGGTCTCTATCAGGATTGGGTTTTGCCCTTCCGGGTCTTCACGGTAATACCCGACATGCCCTGCGGTTGAGAACCATACCCGGTTTTGTGAATCAACGGTCACGGTCCGTACCACTTCCGAAGTGCCAATACCTTCAAACCGGCTGATCCGGCGATAAACCCCTTCATTTTTCCAGATATAGATGGCATCATCGGTTGCAAGGTAAATGGTGCCAAAGGGATCGGCCGAGAGATCGTTTATCTCGATTCTTGCCCGGGTAAGATCACCGGTAGTCAGGACAGGGACAAATCCAGGACCGGGAGAATAGTGCACAACCGTGGTGTCATTGAAGAAATATACGCCACCCATAGGGTCCCGTTTTACCTGTTTCATCTCTCCATAGGTTCCCCGTTTTGGCGCGATCTGTTCGAATAAGACGGGATCATACGGAGATTTGACGATCCAGAGCCCGTTATCCGCCGTGGCAATGAGCAGGGAGTCACTGAGAGGGTCCATCACCATCTCCCGGACTTCATAAAATTCCGGCCCGTTTTTGGTCATCGGCTGGAACCAGGTCCAGGCACCGTTACGGAAGCGGTGGAGACCGGAGTTCCCGGTTGCCACCCACATATCATCGTGCCAGCGCTGGAGATCCCGGATCCGCAGATCCTTGAAGAGCTGCTGGTCCCGGAGGGTCTGGTAATAAATTCCATTGTAAACCTGGATTCCCTTAGAATACCCGATCCAGAGATTTTTTTCATGGTCAAACTCAATGGCCGTGATATACTCATCCATGAGCCCTTCGGAGAAGTTGTTGCGGTTGATATGCCGGGTTGACCAGGTGCCATTGTACTGCGAGAGCCCAAACGAGGTTCCAAAGAGCACGCCCTCGCCGTCAAGGGTATTGATCTGGTCAAGTACCTGGTCGGAATGGATCATGTTGGATGACGGGATGAAGAGGGTGATTTTGAAGGGGACGGGTTCCGGTTTCGTGTCCGGGTTGGAAAAAGAGGGATCCGATCCGTCCGGTTGAGCAACAGCTGCAGGCGCCAGGATGAGGAGGAGGATAAGGATGAGATACGGGTTACAGTTCACCGGTGGTCCCGTCCGCCCGCCGTATGGTGATTTTGCCGGCATTTGCCGGGAAGAACGTGACGGATCGTCCGACCTTTCCCCCGACATCTTCCTTTTTTAAGGGGATCCCCTCTGCTTTTAAAATTGCACGGACCCGTTCTGCGTTCCGCTCACCGATATTGAGATTGGTGCCGAAGTATTCGAACATGCATGCGCCGCCAGCCATCTTTGCGATGAGCGATTTGGTCTTTGCGCCCTTGATGCCAAGCTCCTTTATGAGCAGGGGGATTGCGGTGTCCGCATATTTCCCGGGACGATCCTTTCTTCCGGCACTGTCCGGGAGCATGATATGAACCATGGCACCGATCTTTGAACTCTCGTCATAGAGCGTAAGACCGATGCAGGACCCAAGACCAATCGTCATCATGGGAAACGATCCTACCCGGTACTCGCCGATCCCTATCATCGATGTTTGTTCATCGGGTCTGAGTGCGTCGGCCATAGGTTCCACAATCAGGTATCAGATACCTTTCATCATGTTTTCCATCAGTTCTACGATTCGGGCGAGAGTGGTATTCTCCGGCATCATGATGATGTCGCTGTCGATCTTATGCTCCTCGCAGACCAGTTCGGTTGAGAAGAGGAGCACCTCATCAATCTCCTCGCCCATCTGGGCAACCAGGGAAGACATGGCAGCATGGGCCATATCGATGGTGAGGGCAGGCGGGGACGGGAGCATGATGAATCCCAGCAGTTCAGCCGTTGCATCAAGGAATGCCGAGACCATGATGTTGCCCACTTCTAAAAGGGCACTCTCGTCCATCTCATTCATGGTCCGGTTCATATCGGTCAGGCCGAGCATGGTGTTGGTGAGGCGGATGGCAGATTCGCGGGATATGTAAAATACGATGTAGCCCCCGTGCGGGATCTCGCCTTGTAATTCAAACGCCACCATGGCGGCGGCTTCCTCGCCCATGTAGGACCCGAGTTCCGAGATATCAATGGCCTTGATGGCCGGCACGCTCATCTCGACAGCACTCCCCAGCATCTGGGAGAGCGTGGTAGCTGCATGTGCCGCCCCGATGTTCCCGAGTTCCTGGATCGCGTCTGCCTGAACAGTTGATAGTTTCATGGTTGTCTCCTATACAATGGTGTTTACATCGAGAACCGGGACAACTTCCCCGTCTCCTAAAATGGTGATCCCGCTAACGCCCCGGGTATTGCCGATGAGCTTGCTTAACGGTTTGACCACCACTTCCTGTTTGCCTTCAACAAGGTCCACCGGGATACAGCATTTGCGTTTCTCGTACTGGACCACGATTAAGATCTCGCAGACATCCGACA
>DUHF01000133.1:1647-3912 GCA_013331015.1 Methanoregula sp. | reverse complement strand
TGTCTCAGAATCCATCTCCGGGCTCTTGCTCCCACAACCCGTACCGATTACAGGCTTGTTGGGCCGTTACCCCAACAACAACCTAATCGGCCGCAGACCCATCCTATGGCGGCGGACCTTTCGACTACAGTGCATTCCAGCCTCCATAGTCTATAGGGTATTATCCCCAGTTTCCCGGGGTTATCCCCTTCCATAGGTCAGATTGTCCACGTGTTACTGAGCAGTATGCCGAGGTCTTGCACCTCTCGACTCGCATGGCTTAATCGAACTCNNTCTGGCAGGATCAACCAGAATTCTTCAAATATACGCACACTTACTGAACTGTTCTTAAGGAATTGAGCGGTTATTAAACAAATTTCCGCATTGCCAATGCCAACGTCAGAACCAACTCCGGTCAAGCCGGGTATCATTGGATCTCCATCAAAGAAAGATTGTGTGTGTTCGTCGTGTTGTTTGACTGAACACGGGCTATTACTGTATGTTTCAAGGATATTTATACCTTGTTGCATGCAGTCTTTTCCATCGGGACCAAGACCAGAGAACCTGGTTTGTTTGGTCCTTCATAAGGGATGCCTGATGATGTGAATCTTCGTCGTGATTTTCACGCGTTCACGGGCTTACAATGTAGGGCGCGGAGGTATTTATACCTTCTTGCCTGCATTGTTTGTCGCGAGAGCAAGACCGGAGAACCGGTTACCTTACTCTGCACCAGGCGAACCTGAACAGTGAACTTCGACGTGAAATTTCACGCGTTCACGGGCTTACAATGTAGGGCACGGAGGTATTTATACCTTGTTTCCTGCATTGTTTTTCCCTCGAAACCGACACCTGCTCCACGAAAGAGCGGTTTCGTCGGTTTGTCATCAGATTTTGTGGATCTACATATTGCACAGTCCGGCATTTAAAGATGATCTTAGGCGAAAAATACCCTTTTTTCTGCGTTTGTATTGCCGGCAAAATATACGGGATCCCGATAATCTGATTTCAGCACCCAAACTTCATTTACCGGGCATTATTTCGGATTTGCACGCGAATTTTTTATTCTGCGCGATCCGGAAAAACCGGGTTTTGAATTGTATACATCCTGCCCGGGCGCCATCCCGGCGCGGGGGGAATAAATCTTTTTACTGACGATAAACGCACACCAGGGGGGTTTGCGGGCCGGATCCTGCCGCGAGTCGCGCATGAACCTGCGGAATCTCTGCAATCGGGATTCCGGCTGGTTGTCCCTTGTCCGGTTTTCTGCTAAAATGCACATCGCGCATGGCTTTAGGATCCGGAGCAGGAAATTCAGTGAAGGTGCCGCAACCCGACGCATATTTTGGTCGCTCCTGAAATAGCTCAATTTGAGATGCAACATCTCATTAGTATGTGCAGAGTAACGAAACCTATCGCGCATATTTTTCCGGCTCGAAGCGGAAAACTGGGAGAGGGTGCGGCACAATACCATGCTGCAATCTTTCGCGATTTTTGGATGCTGATGTTTCAGCGCAGGTACGCGCAAGAAAAAATTACCTTTATCCCCTGCCCGACCCCCATCCGCTTCCTGTGGAACGAAATCCGTCAATGATACCCCGTTATTTCCACAGGAAATGACGGTGTTTTTCGGCCCGCTTCTGAGGGGGGTCGGGCAGGGGCAGCGGCTTTTTTCAACCAAACGTTCGCGGCTCCTGCATGAAAAAATCCGCAAGCGCCAAAAAAAGAGCCGGACTTCTCTCTCGCAACGCGGGGGTAACACCCCAAAAGACGCAACGGTCCATGCACGGTCGCAATGCGGACGCTGACCGCGTCCGACCCCCCCGCTGACCACCAAGCATATGGCAGACCTTTGCCAACCTCCCTTGTTACATGCCGGATTTCAAACCACGACCAGGCACAACCACAACTACATACAAGCTCAGTAAGCCTGTCTCAGATATCTCCGCGTTCAATACCATTGTCCGCACCCTTGTCTCCAACAACCCGCTCGGCTGCACCCGGTACGGGCACCTGAGAAAGGGACATCCCCCGGTCCGGAAAGTGAGGGAGATGTATACGGCAAAGTTCGAGTACCGTAACGGGGAGGGAAAACGGATCGGTACGACCATCGAGATGTACGATTCGGTGGAAGGCTACGAGACGGGTATTGCCGCCGTCATCTCCAACATGGCAAACATCGCCTCCCACCACGGCAAGCCACGGCACCTGCCGGAAAAAGACCTCTTCTCTGTCATGCTCCAGTGCCACGACCCCTCCGGTGAACTCTACTACCTGAACCTCGCCCGC
>DUHF01000133.1:0-1615 GCA_013331015.1 Methanoregula sp. | reverse complement strand
GGGGTGCCGGAACTGGCGTGACCGCCATCCCTTACCGGGACGAAGGCTGACCATAGAATGTGACAAGGGCTCCGGTCAAATTCATAAGGTTTTATTGGTACAGCAGGAAACCATCCATATACGGTCTGCATCTCAGGACAATTTCTGGTTGGTGCCTTTTTATCGGGCCGGGGCCTGCGTGCAATGAATCGTCACGGCTCGATATCCAGGCAAAATCAAAGCAGGAAAAAAGGATTATGGCACACAATACGAATGGCACCCCACCTGATCCTGAATCCAGCCACCCCCTCTCGCTGAAACTCTCGGTCCCTGCTGACCGGCGTTTCCTTGCTATCGTCCAGGGATTTGTCCGGGAACTGGCGGGAACGGCGGGCCTTCCATCAGACGAGGTCCTGCTCCTCGAGGTCGCAAGCGAGGAGGCGTTCGACAATATCCTGAAACATGCCTATCCCGGGTGCAGTGCCGGTGACATCCATGTCGGGGGAATACTTGGGGCCGGCGAGCTTGAGATCTCATTCCAGGACGAGGGCATACCCTTTGAGACCCGGCCTGACCAGTACCCGGATTCCCTCGGGGAAGATGGGGAGGTGACCGCAAGCGGGATTGGATTCCGTCTCATCCGGAATGCTGCTGATGAGGTCCGTTTCGAGAACCTTGGCCGGAGGGGGAAGGTCCTCCGCCTTATCAAGCGGCTGTCGGAACCCCTCGGGACCGGGCCGGTGCAGGAGGTTCACGCGGTTCCTCCTGCCCCCGAACAGGAGTACGAAATCCGGCCCATGCGTCCCGGTGAGGCCGAACAGGTCCCCCGGCTCTTCTGGCTTGCCTACGGGTACAGTTACAAGAACGAGGACTTCTACCGGCCGGAGGGGCTGCTCCACCTTATCGGGAGCGGGCATGTGATCAGCTACGTTGCGGTCGGGGAAAACGGCGAGGTGGCAGGACATGCCGGCCTGCTCCGGCCGGACCCGGTCCCCATGGCCGAGATGGCCCTTCTTGTTGTCGCCCCGGCTCACCGTGGGCGCCATATCATGGAGTCACTCGCGGAGGCTCTTGCCGATAAAGCCGTGGCAATGGGGTTGCACGGCCTCTCGATAAACCCGGTCACCAGCCATCCTATCAGCCAGAAGGAGACCTACCGGCTGGGGTTTGTCCCCTGCGGTCTTGACCTTGCTGCCTGTCCCCCCCGGGAGTTCAAGGCCCTGGTCAGCGGCAATATCCGGCCCCAGCGCGAGTCCTATATCCACTGCTTCAGGTACCTGATCCCGCCCCCGCCCGTCACGGTCTATGTTCCCGCACGCCACCGTGCGATGGTTGCGAGGATCTACCAGACCCTTACGCAGCCATGCACGATGGGCGAACCGGCACCGGCCGTGTCATCCGGTGATTTCCGGTTCCATTTCGACCGGACCCTGCAAAAAGGCGTTATCACGGTGCTGACGGCTGACGGGCGCCGGTGGCCGGAGATCCTGCAGGTGGCACAGGACATGGAGGAGATGGCCGGTGCTGAAGTGGTTGACCTCGACCTGCCGCTTGCCCAGCCTGCCACACCCCTGCTCTTCGACCTTGCGGAAGAGGCAGGGTTCGTCTTCACCGGTATCCGGCCGTGCCAGTCGCC
>DUHF01000170.1 GCA_013331015.1 Methanoregula sp. | reverse complement strand
CCCCTGCCCCGGACGATCAGGCCGTGTTTCCCGACAATGACCTTTTTTGGCCGGTCTTCGGGGTCCCCTTCAACCGGAACCGGGACGGTGAGGACCGTTACCTCGAGGTGGATCTTTGTGAGTTCCTCTTTTTTTACCGGGGGAAACCGGGGATCCTCAAGTGCTGCGGATATCGCAGCCTGGATTATTGCCTCCCCAAGGGGCATGACCGGGTACGGAAGGCCGATACACCCGCGGAGCTGTCCGCCTTTTGTCAGCGTGACAAAGATGCCACGTTTCTCCTCCATGAAGGGAAAATGGTGGATGAGTGGCTTGGGTTCCTGGGCAACAGCACCAGCAATCTCACTGCGTGCAATGCGAAGCAGCAGTTCACCATCATGCGGAGTGAGCAGGTTCATGGATGATATCTCCTTATCTGTGACTGTGCTTAGCGCAGGTTCTTTAAGATTCTATCGAACCGGTCCGCCTTATGGAGGATCTCTATCTCCTGCCGCTGGCGCTTATGCTTATCTGCCCGGCCGGCCAATATACTGAGCGAGAGGGAGAGAGCGGCCGACGGTGACTTAATTGTCGCTGAGGAAAGTCCCCCCACCCACCGGGCACGCAGCCGTACACAAGTACGGGTGGCGAGAGTCACGGCAATGGCACAGAAACGACACGGCCTGTTACCAGTCATGATGCGGTTGAGCCGGTAAAACGGCGAGAAGCAGGGTCTTCCTGCGAGTAACCCGCTGAGCGTTAAATGACAGGATACGGTGAAACGGCGAATCCCTGCGGGTGCAAGCCAGAACAGGACAACAGGACGCCCGGTTTCCGTCCGGGTTTGGCGCTAAGCTGAATGCCGCTATGAACAAAAGGAGGCTTACTCCTCCCACTCACTTCTTCTGCATGGGAATGCCGGATGGTTATCAGATCCACAAGTCGAGCATGGTACGGGACGAACCGTCGGCAAAATAACCGGTGCAAATCACGTGTGCAGGTTCATGAAACGGCCCGGAGATCGTAACGGTTGCGCCCCGCTGGACCGGGGTGGTTCCAAGACGGGAACCCATGGACTGGAGACGGCCCGTTCCCCTGCTGTCGGTGACCGTGGTCGAAAGTTCCATGAGCCTATCCGCATCCGGGCTGCCCGTATAGGTCACGACAATCTTTGTGGAATCCGGTTTTTCTACGATTACTGCACCATTTCCGGTCTCTGTAACTGAAGGAAGAGGAGCTTGCGGCAGATCCTCCGGATCCGAAATCTCCTCCAGGGGAGTGACCGGTTTGGTTGAGAATCCTGCAGGCTGCGTGCATCCGGCTGTGAGGAGCAGGGCAGCAATGAGCAGGAGCGGCACGGCCATTCCTGCATGGGGTGATAGCAAGAAAAGCGGAAATCTCATGCTTGAGCATCTGGGCTTTTGTTCATAAAAACCCGGAGGGTCATCGTCTGGTGACTGGCAAAGACGGCAGGGAGCCTGCCTGACAAGCAGGTTTTTCCTCTTGTCCGGACTAACGTAGCGTACCAGAAGTGGTCATCATGCCGTTATCTCCCGTATGTTCAAGAACCCTGCAGATCCTCTGCATGGGCATCCTCATCAGTGCCCTTGCAGGCCCGGTCCTTGCCTATGAACTCTCGTCCGGCTCACCCTCAACCGGTACCGCCTCGATTGCCAATGGCGACCCGGTCACGCTCCGCGGTATTGCCACCGGTCATCCCCGGGAAGGCCTGCAGGTCTGGGTGATTGGTAAAAATTACCTGGATATCGACACGGTTCAGGTGAACAACGACAATACGTTCGATTTCGAGCTCAAACCGTCCGACACCCAAAACCTTGCGCCGGGCCAGTACTTTGTCGTTGTCCAGCACCCGATGATGAACGGAGTGTTTGATATCTATTATGATGCTTCGACCGGCAAGGTCATCAACCGTCAGATGGGAGCAGGCGGAAATACCATCTACACGATGTCCGGTGCCGGCAGCCTCCAGGGCCCGGACAGTGCCAATGCTCTTGTCAATGCCATCAGCAGCCAGAACGTTGATGACAGTTTCACCACCTATACGTTCTTCATCTCCCCGCCATCAGCACTCATCAATCCCATCGGGGATCATGCGGTCGGCGACCGGTTTACCATCAGCGGTTCCACCAACCTAGCGGTTGGCGACCAGCTCATGGTCGACGTCACCTCTTCCTCGTTCCAGCCAACTCAGAAGTCCCAGGACAGCGGTTTCTCGGGAGCAAGCGGCATGGTGACGGTCGTTTCCGGCCCGGGCGGGTACAACCGGTGGTCGTTCGATGTCGATGCATCGACATTCCGGCCTGACGAATATATCGTCACGGTATCCGGCATCACGGTTGATGTCAAAGGATCTGCAATGTTCAATATCCTTGAGCGGGCAGCAGTAACCCCGGTGACGCAGGAGATAACGCCGGCTGTTACAACCGCCATCACGACTACAATTCCAGAACCCACGGCTACCACACCGGCAAAATCGCCATTAGCCGCCGGGCTGGTCATCCTTGGGCTGGCCGTTGCGGTGATGAAAAAGGCAGGATGGTAAAAAAGGCTGTTCTCCCAAAAAAATGCTCTGGAATATACTTTAGGCTTGATGATGGGGGCTGATGCCCCCATACCCCCTTTAAGATACTTGCCGCCGACCAAAAAGGGCGCCTGTGCGGCGGCTTCAATGAGCGGTATTCCTTGTACGGTAATTTTGCCCCGCCGTGCCCCGTGAGGGGCCCTCGCGGCGGGGGACCATCCCTTTGTCCAATCCTCCTGATTTTCATCGTTCGGGTGTGAACACACGTTCATGCCTGTTTCTACAGAGTAAAAAAATATCATAGCACATTTTTCCCATTGTTGACGATGAATGGTACTTTGTTCACGACAACGAGTGGGGAGAGATCGCTCATTTAGTTTTCATGAAATCATGAAAACCTCCTTTTGCCCGGTCGCGACCCGATGAGGCGTTGTGCCGGGCCCCTTCCAGGGGAGGGAATCGTCACAACGCGGGGGTTTGGGGGGTGGCGAGACCCCATTCTTCTGTTTGCAAAGAGCAGGGTTTACCAGCCGAGGAAGAGGGTCTTTGTCCGGGAGTACTGGTCCACGGCATGGTGGCCGTTCTCCCGGCCAGACCCGCTCTCCCCAATCCCGCCAAAGGGGATCTCGGGCGGGACGGTGAGGTGCCGGTTCACCCAGACGATGCCGGCATGCACTTCGTCAAAGACCCGCCGTGTCGTAGCGAGATCTTTTGTCCAGACGGAAGCCCCAAGTCCGAACCGCGTAGCGTTTGCCGCAGCAATTGCCGCGTCAAGGTCCGCAACGGTCATCACCGGCAGGACCGGACCAAAGATCTCTTCCTGCACAAGGCAGCTCCCTGGCACAACCCCGGTCACCAGTGTCGGGTGGTAGAAGAAGCCGGGCTCGTATGCCTTTCCCCGGAGGATACCCCCGCCCGTAAGAATCGTCCCCTCATTATTCTGCCGGACCTGCTCCACAGCCTGTGAGATCCGGTCCCTCTGGGCAGCACTGACAAGGGGGCCCATATCGGTTTTAGGACCAAGACCATTACCCACGGTCAGGGCGCTGACCCGCTCTTTGAGTAGGCGGGTGAATGCGGGGGCAATCTTCTCGTGAACGATGAGCCGTTTCACCGCGGTGCAGGTCTGCCCGGCATTATAGAACCGGCCCCGCACGGCACCCTCAACCGCTCTTCCGATATCCGCATCGTCCATGACGATCATCGGGTCTGAACCCCCCAGTTCAAGGATCAGTTCCTTGCCCCGGGGCGCTGCAAGCTCGCGTACCCGGGCCCCGGTTGTGCAGTTGCCGGTAAAGGAGACCTTCCTGACCTCCGGGTGGGTGACCAGTGCCTCGCCAACTTCCCTGCCGCTGCCCGTGACCACGTTCAGGACGCCTGAGGGAAGGCCGGCCTCCTCAAGGGCCCCTGCAAGCCGGAGGTTGGTCAACGGGGTATCCGACGCCGGTTTGAGGACCATCGTGTTTCCGGCAAGCAGTGCCGGCCCGACCTTCCACCCCATGATGAGCACCGGCATGTTCCACGGGATGATTGCCCCGCAGACGCCAAGCGGCTCACGGGTTACCATGCAGTCCCCGGCCACCCCGAGCCTGATGGTTTCACCGGAAGGCTGTGCGGAGATGCCGGCATAGAACTCAAGGATGTTGGCAAACCCGCGGACCTCATCGATCGCTTCCCGGATGGGCTTACCCTGTTCCAGGGTGAGCAGCCGGGCAAGATCCTTGTGCTGCTCCCGGACCTTTGCCGCAGCATGGAAGAGGACCATTCCCCGTTCCCGCATGGAGCGTTTCTTCCATGCATCGCCGGCAGCTGCCGCCGCCTCAACCGCCCGGGCAAGATCGTCTGCTGTACCCGCCGGGACCCGGTCGATCGATTCGCCCGTTGCCGGGTTCAGAACCTCTATCCAGCGCTCGTCCGGCGATGTGGTTTCTTTGCCCCCGATTCTCATATCCATTGTCTTGGCTCCGCAGGAGTTGTTCCTGTAGTAGAGATACACGATACCGGGTATTGAAACATTCACCCGGACTCCGGCTCAATGGGCAGTACCGGCCCGGATACCAGTCAGCCCTGCGGCACCCGGGCCGGAGAGGAGGCAGGGTCCGGGGCGACAAGTTCCCGTTGCACCACCCACTCCGGCTGCCTTCCGCCCCCGCCAAAGGCATACGCGATGTCGTTCCACGCCTTCTCCATGAGCGAACGGTAGTACGGGATATCGAATGTTTCAGCACTCCATTCAGGATCCACCTGGTACCTGCGGGCATCCCGGATAACGTAGCTGATCTTCATGCCCGGCGCAACCTCCACGCCGCAGTCACGGTATGCCTGCACAGCAGCTCCCTCCAGGCAGCGGTGGGTGTAGCGGGTACGGCTGATCCTCCGGCTGATCGCAAGCGAGCGGGGATCAGCGTGCGGGAGTTCCTGCAGGGCAGTTACGTATATCCCGCGGACCCGGTCCCTGACCGTTGCGAGTCCGGCCGCGGTCCGTTCTTCCTGCATTATCTCAAACATCTCCTGCTGCATTGTGCGGATATAATCCGGCGTGTCATGCCGCCGTGCAGCAATCCCCCGCACTTTCATGCTCCCGTCAAAAAGCCGGCCGTAATACCGGTTGTATGCGCCAAACCCGTCATTGAGTGGCAGAAAGACGATCCAGTCGAAGTGCTCACACTCGGCCCAAAGCCCGGTCACTTCTCCGATACGCTGCTGCAATTCTTCAACTGGCGATCCCTGCACCCAGAGGCAGTCGACGATGCCGTGCAGCACCGTAAAACCCATGGACTCGGCAAGGTCCTTTGTCTGGATCAGGATCTCCCGCGATCGGGCAGTGATGGCTTCGTGGACTTCGATCCTGCCGAATTTGGCATTCTTGTACCCGGTATACCCAAAACAGGTGACGAGCATCCACTTGAGCAGCGTGTCGATACCGGCATACCGGGCCTCGTTGTGTTTCCTCCTCTTGGTCTCCTTGCGCAGGGAGACCACCGGTGCCAGCACTGCGGGGAGGAAACCCTCGCAGCCCAAGTTGTCGAGCGTCTCTGGCGAGAGGTTGTACTTAACGATAATTGAGGGATACATGGAGGTGAAATCGATTTCATCCACGTTTTCGAAGATTCCCGGCTCGGGCTGGAACATCATCCCGCCCCGGTCAGCCGCCCGGAGATCGGTAAGTTTCCGCACCGTCTCCGCATCAGCCTTCCGGAACGGCACCACGATCCCTCGTTTCACTGCCTCGTATACCTCGTAGCTGCTGATGAGCGTTCCCGGGGTGAACCGCGCGGCAAGGTTTGGGGAGAGCCCCGAGAGCCGGGACGCCATCAGGACTCCAAAAAGCCCCCCTTCGCGGTACACGAACGACTGATCGGTATCGATGAGCACCCGCCCGTCCGGAATGAGCGCTGCCTCCTTGTGCTCCATCCGGCCGTAACTCCAGTAGGACCGGGAACTCATCTGCCGGTACTTCCCGTTCCGGGAAAACGGCATCTCCAGCCCGTTTTTGTGTGCAAATGCCCGGAACTGCGGCAGCCATGCATCGGCATGGGACATCAGGATCACGTCCGGATCGATGGATTCGACCAGCCCGAAGAGGTCTGCAACAACGGTATCGCCCGGGCCGTGCAACCGTTCTGTGCGATCACCGGTCACTTCAGCTTCCGTGCAGAGCGGTGTGCGGGCCGGATCATCAGGGATACGGATCTCTACCTGCCGGAGGTCAAAGGAGAGATCCGGCGTAAACCGCGAACCGTAATCGTCGCCGCACGGGAAGATGCCCTGCTCTGCCATGAACTGCTGGTCGCGCCGCACATCCACGTTGAAGAGCCGTGCATCGAACCTGGTCTGCTGCTCGACCTGTTCTGCAAGCTGGCGACTCCCGTGCACGCTGAAGCCTTCGAGTTCTGAAAAGAGCGTCCGGAAGGTGCAGGGCGCTGCGCCAAACTCTGCTTCCAGCACATCCAGCATCTCGTGGTGGGCGGCCGGGTCGGGAAGGTGGAGGTAAAACGGCGGGTCATAGGCAACGTGTTTTCGGGTCACGCTCCCGTTCCGGTCCCGGCACCAGAGGTCCACGCCATCCCGGTATGCCGTGTCAAGGATCCACATCATCATCCTCCGGGTCCTGGTTCCTGCGGATCTCAAGAAGTGCCGAGAAGACCATCGCCTCAAGCGGGTTGTCGCACCCGAAGAAGGCCTCACTGGAATGGTTCTTTGCAAGGCCGGTCAGCCGTTTTGCAGGGGCACGGTTATCCCGGTCCAGTCTCTTTGTCACCCGTTCCCAGCGCTCTGCGAGGGATCGCACCCCGAGCCGGACACTCAGAAAACTTCTTCCCATCCTGCTACACCTCGAGCATGGTCTGTGCCTGCGGCCGGCCATCGCCCCGGCGCCCGCTTCGGCCGGCTGCCATGCGCTGACGCGGGTCCGGCTCACCGGGGTTCACGATCTCGATCACCCGGTCTGCCTGCCGGGCCAGTGCGGCAAACGGCCGGTCCATTGCAGGGGCGTACAGGACCACGAGCGCTTCATGGCCGGCCTCCTTGAGGGCAGACCCGGCCGGTTCGAGAAGCCGTTCTGCCGTTTCGAAAAGGGACGGATCGTGCTCGATGAAGATGATGGTGTGGCCCGCCTCGCGGATCACGGAAAGGAACTGGTCGGCGGTGAACGGGCGGCGGACTTCGAAACTGGATGCCGACCTGCCAATATGCGAGATGAGCCGGGAGTAGTTCCCGCAGACAAAGAGGAAGAGGAAACGCTCAAGCTCGGGATTGTTGTTGAGCGCTGCCAGGATCACTCGTTCCGGGGCGATCACTGCCGAGAATGTGCCCTGGCGGAGGGTTATGCCGGGGCGGAGCCTGATCTGCATAGCACCGGATCCCTGCTGTACGCGGGGGGAAAAAGGGCCGGCCTGCGGGGGGTGAAAGTGGCACAGGTCCGGCACAAACTATATTGGAAGGGATATTCCTATCACTGCACCGGGGTACGTGTATGGAAGAGAAAAGACCGGCAGCCGGTGGCGATGACCGGACGCTTTCAGAGGAAGCAGCGGCAACAGAACTTCCGGCAGTCCTTCTGGAAGTGACAGATCTCACCTGGGAACGGGGGGTGGAGTCAGAAGCCCGGCCGGTTGCGGTGATGTTCTACTCGCCCACCTGTGCGTTCTGCCACCAGATGGAGCCCTATTTCCAAAATTTTGCCGGAGAGTACCGGGATGTGGTTGTATTTGTGAAGATCAATATCATCGCCAATCCCTGGACGGCGGAACGGTACGGGATCCGGAGCACGCCCACGTTTGCGTTCTTCTGCAGCAAAAAACTTATCCGGCAGATGGTGGGGGCAGTCTACCCGGCTCTTGTAAAGAAGACCATCGAGGAGGTTCTTCTTCACGGGAAGGAATGTGCAAAGAACTCGACTGCCATCGATTACGAGATCACCGGCTACGGGTGACGGGGAGCCCGGTTTCTGCACCGGGAACACCGAACGGGACCGTTCCGGCACCCGGATTGCCGTCCCATGGCGCCCCGTCAATCATTACGGGATTGTGCGGCTGCACCCGCTCCGGACTGCGGCTTCCCTGACCGCCTTTGCAACAGCACGGGTAACCCCTTTGTCAAGGATGTTGGGGAGGATGCGTGCGCGCCGGGGTTTTTGTACATAATCGGCGATGGCATGGGCTGCGGAGATCTTCATCTCATCGGAGATCCGGGTTGCCCGGGCATCGAGCGCTCCCCGGAATATTCCCGGGAAGGCGAGAACGTTGTTGATCTGGTTGGGATAGTCGCTCCTGCCGGTACCGACCACGCCTGCGCCGGCATGCTGTGCCAGTTCCGGCAGGATCTCCGGCACCGGGTTTGCCATGGCAAAGACGATGGGATCTTTTGCCATAGACCGGACCATCGATTCTGATATGATTCCCGGGCCCGACACCCCGATAACCACGTCGGCGCCGATCATGGCATCCGCAAGCGAGCCGGCAAGCGCCGGCCGGTTGGTCTCTTCGGCAAGGATAAACTTGTACTTGTTCTGGTACAACCCCTGCCTGCCCCGGAAGATGGTCCCTTTCGTATCACAGACAACGATCTCGTTGACCATCGTGCAGACATTTGGGTCGTACCCGATGCACTTGAGGAGCCGGCTGATGGCAAAACCGGCTGCCCCGGCACCGCAGATAACGATGTTGAGATCGGAGAACTTCCGGTCGGTCACCCGGCAGGCATTGAGGAGCGCTGCAAGGACAACGACTGCGGTGCCGTGCTGGTCGTCGTGCATGACCGGGATGCCGAGATCCTGCAGCGCATCTTCCACCTCAAAGCATTTCGGTGCGGCAATGTCCTCGAGGTTGATGCCGCCAAAGACCGGGGCGATGTTCCGGACCTGGTCGGCAAAGTCAGTCTCGTAGTTCTCAAAACAGATGGGAAACGCGTCCACACCGGCAAATACCTTGAACAGGATCGCTTTTCCTTCCATGACCGGGATCGCGGCATAGCCCCCGATATTTCCAAGGCCAAGAACTGCAGAACCGTCCGAAACGATGGCGATGGTGTTGGATTTGAGCGTATAGCGGTAGGCAAGGTCGGGGTTTTTTGCAATCTCCCGGCAGACTGCTGTTACCCCGGGGGTGTATACCCGGGAAAGATCGTCGCGGGTCCGGAGTGCAACTTTTTTCCGGATGCCCAGCTTGCCCTTGTACTTTGCATGGAGTGCAAGGGATTCCGCATAGATACTGCTGCTGCCCGGTGCAAATACCATGAAATGCTTCCTTAGTACGTCAGATAGCCGGCCCGGGCAATGAACCTGATGGTCTTCCAAAACAACCATGTTTTTTTTAAAGCCCGGGAAAATGAGGGAGAAGATTACGCTGCCGGTTTTGCTGCGATCTGCGCAACGTATCTTCCCTGGAACCGTGCGCCGGCCAGCTCGGTCTCGTCCGGTCGGTGGCTCCTGTCGTTTCCGGCAATGGTGGAGGCCCCGTACGGGGAGCAGCCGGTCATCTCATCGATCCGTAACTGCCCTTTGAATGTGCGGGGGAGCCCGGCGATGATCATGCCATGATGGAGCAGGGTTATATGAACGATCAGGATCGTTGATTCCTGCCCCCCATGCCGGGTTGCCGAGCTCGTAAAGACGCTCCCGACTTTACCGACCAGTGCACCGGCTTTCCAGATGTCTCCCGTGGCATCAAAAAACTGGCGCATCTGCCCGCACATATTCCCAAACCGGGTGGGGGTGCCAAAAATTACGGCATCGGCTTCTGTGAGTTCGTCTGGTGTACAGACCGGCACATGAGCAAAATCTCTTCTGGAATCCGGAAGCCCCGGTCTTCTCAAGAACTGCCTGCGGGAGTGTTTCCGGGACGCGGCGCAAAAGGACTTCTGTTCCCGGGATTTCCCGGGCTCCCCCGGCAACCGCTTCTGCCATGCGATGAACATGGCCAATCATCGAGTAATAAACGATTAAGGAGTCTTATATTCTGTTCCTTTTATGTTCCGGATCGATCGCCGGGGGGATAATAACCGATCCTCCGTCTGGTTGAGCAGACAGGATACTGCGGCAGCCGCGCTCGCAAAACGATTACATATTTATACACAAATGCACAAAAGTATACATCAAGGTATAAGTTAGCCGGGGCGTGCAACACCTCCACCTTCGTGCTGATTACCCGATGTTGTGATGTTACCATGAAGTCAAAAGATATTGCCATAGTCGGAATCCTGCTTGCCATCGGCGCAATCCTCAGGTTCTTCCTTGCCATGCTCCATACGCCGCTCACGCCGAACATGATCATTGCGTTCTACTGTCTTGCGATCATCCTGATCCGGCCAAAACTTCTCGAAGCGCTGGGTATCGGCATTGTTGCCGGAGCCTTATCGATGCTCATCTCCAGTTCGATGTTCCCGCCCGGAAATCTCATCAGTGAACCGGTGGGCGCACTGGTCTGCTTCCTTCTCTATGCTGCCCTCAGTGAGAGGACCCGGCTTGCCCCGACCGTCACGACATTCCTTGCAACCCTTGCAAGCGGGTTCACGTTTGCTGCCGTTGCCATCATCGCCATTGGCGCGACCTATCTCGCCAAGTACAATGGCGACCTGATGGCCTTCGTTGCAGTCTTTGTCCCCATCGTGGTCATAACGGCAGTTTTTAATGCAATCGTAGTCCAGTTCCTCTACATCCCTTCAAGCAGGGTGCTTCTTAGAGGACAGGAATGATCGAACTTAACAACGTCAGTTACACTTACCCACGAACGGTGCAGCCGGCCCTGCACCGGATCTCCCTTGCTCTTGAGAAGGGCCGGTGCATCATGGTTACCGGCCCCTCTGGGGCCGGAAAGACCTCGCTGTGCCTTGCAGCCTCCGGGGTCCTGCACCATGATTATGGCGGGAAGAAAGAGGGATCTGTTATCGTTGACGGAAAAAACGTTGCCGATTACCAGGGCCTCTCGGATCTTGCCCGGAATGTCGGCGTTGTCTTTGATGATCCTGAAGCCCAGATGATCTTCACCACGGTCGAAGAGGAGATCCTCTCCGCCCTTGAGTACCGCGGGTTGTCGGCAGACGTTATTGAGGAGCGCCTTTCCCGGATCATGCGGACAACCTATCTTGAGGAACTTAAGGACCGGTCGCCGCACCATCTTTCCGGGGGCCAGAAACAGCGGGTTGCCCTTGCTGCAACCCTGGCACTGGGAAACGACATCCTGATCCTTGATGAGCCGACCTCCGAGCTGGACGAGCATGCAACAAAACGGATCGCAGAAATCCTCAAAAATCTCAAGGCGTCAGGAAAGACGATCCTCTTGATTGAGCACAAGTTCGAACATTTCCGGGACATCGTCGATACCCTCATAGTCATGGAGGACGGCGCCATCACCGCAACAGGCAGACCTGATGAGGTCCTCACTAACGATCATGTCCGGGGCATGGTGCTGCCGGACTTCTCGGGCATTAAAAAGAATATCGGGCCTTCTGCCGGGAAAGAACCGATCATCTCCGTCAACAACCTCACCCACTGTTACGGAAACGTCAGGGCATTGGATAGCATCAGCCTTACGATCCGGAAAGGCGAGTTTGTTGCCATTGTCGGAGAGAACGGGTCGGGCAAGACCACGCTTGTCAAGCACTTCAACCGGCTCCTCTCCCCTGCAAGCGGCGATGTCATCGTTAATGGAAAGAATACCAGGGACCACACGATTGCATCTCTTGCTCATGATGTGGGCCTCGTCTTCCAGAACCCGGACCACATGTTCTTTGCCGATACGGTACGGGAAGAGGTGGCGTACGGGGTGAAGAACCTCGGCATTGCGGATGCAGATGCGGTCATCGATGCAACCCTTGCCGATGCAGGACTTGCCAATTCGGCTTCCCTGTATCCACGCTGGCTCTCGCGCGGTGAGCGGCAGCGGCTCGGGATCGCCTGCGTTGTTGCCATGCAGCCAAATGTCATCGTGCTCGATGAACCGACAACAGGTCTTGACGGGTACGAAGCACTCCTGGTGATTACCATCCTGAAAAAACTCCAGGAGAAAGGCCACACGATCATCATCATCACTCACAACCGGGAGATCGCGGATAACTGCGCGGACCGGATAGTGACGATGGAGAACGGTCACATTATCTCCGATACCGGGGGTGCATGAGCATGGCTGAGATCCTCCAGTACGTGCACAAAGACGCGTTCCTGCACCGCCTCCACCCGCTCACGAAGATCGCGTTCATCCTTGTAGTAAGCGTGATGTGCCTCATCTCAACCAACCTCGCATTCCTGGCGCTCATGATCGTTGCGATGATGATCTTTGCCGCATATGGCGAACTCCTCGTCGAATCGCTCCAGCAGCTCAAGCTCATCATCATCATGAGCGTCATCTTCATCCTCATCACGGTCATCACGATGCCCAATGGCGATATCCTCGGGTACCTGATCCCGCAGGGCATTCCTTACATCGGGGGTCTTGTCCCGGTCACAACCGGCGGGCTCATGATCGGGTTCGTCCTCACGCTCCGGTTCATCGTACTCATCTTCGCATTCCAGCTCTTCCTGATCTCGACCCAGCCCCGGGATCTTGTCCATACTCTCGACAAGGCCGGGATGCCCATCGATTACACGCTGATGTTCATCATCGCGCTCCGGTTCATTCCCACGCTCCAGATCGAGGGGCAGCGCATCCACGAGGCACAGCTTGCCCGGGGGTTCAATCCCGGCAAGGGGTTCATCGGCAAGATCCGGAGCGTTGCTCCCATCGTCATCCCGCTTGTTTCCAATGCGCTGCTCCGGGCCAGCGTGATCGGGCTCACCATCGATATGCGGGGATACCGTACGGGAACAAAGACGCATGTCCGGGAACGGACGTTTGCCCGCCGCGATTATGCGGTCATGGCAGTGCTGGCGGTTGCGGTCCTGGGTTTTGTTCCGCTCGTGCTGGCACAGCTGATCTGACCGCTGCCTTTTCCTTTTTTTGTCCGGTAACTGGAACAGGAAGAGGCCGGACTGGTGAGGCTGACCGGGCACCGCAGGTTTGTACCGGAAAATTTCAATATCAGGTTGAATTTTTTTTTTTGGGATCTGGTTGATCCGGATCCTGTTTTCGATCGAAATCACGAACGTTAACCCGTAATGAATTGAGAAAAGGATTGAACTTGGAAAAAACAAATTACGCCCCGGCCGGGACTTGAACCCGGGTCAAAAGCTCCGGAGGCTTCTAGGATGTCCACTACCCTACCGAGGCATGCTTCGTTACTCTGCACGGGAATGCAAAGTACCACATAACTAACGCCATGCAGGCTAATAAACCTCACGTTAAAATGAAAAAATGCCCGGGTTTGAGATCCTGTTCCGGGCAAACGTAACGCTGCTTGAAGCACATAATCCCCGTAGTGAAACCCACCTGCTTTATCGTGGATAAACCCAGATTTTTTTACTGCATGAAGACCAATAAGTTCACGATCACCGGTCTGCTTATTATCGGCATTTTTCTGTTTTCTGCCGGCTGTATACAGGATCCTTCATCCACGGATACAATCCCCAATCCCACATCCCCACCCCAGATGGGTCACTTGTACGTTACCCCGTCGGTCTACACCAGCAATGAAACCCTCATTGCCTTTGTTGAGAGCGCGGCAGCCTATGCAAAAACGCATGGCAGCAGGAACGCACTTTCAGAGTTCAACAACAAAAACGGTTCATTCATAAGAGGCGAGCTCTACATCTACGCGTATGGGTTCAATGGCACCACGCTCGCGCACCCGATCAACCCGGAGAAGATAGGGAAGACCCGGGATGATGAAGGGGCCATCGGTGTTTTTGTCAAGGAGATGGGCGCGGCAGTCGGGAACGGGAGCGGTTTTTACCGGTTCACGTATATCAATCCAACCCATAACAACACGCTTGAATCCAAACTGGGATACGGGGTGAAGGTGGATTATACCTGGTGGCTGGGGTCCGGGGCATATACCGGGCCGGTAATACCATAACCCGGTTTTTCGTCACCTCCTGTCAAAGTCCAGGACAGGTTTTTTGTTGACAAGCCCGTAGATGACAAGACCAATGGCAGCGCCCCATCCCAAAACGAACGTCAGGATCAGGATCGGGCTCCACGAGTACAGCCCATATGACCCGTCCATGACAATCGTCGCAAGGGTGAGATGCCCCCGCGAGGGTGGGGGAAGTGGAAAGATCGGGAAAAGATAGAGCGAGGCAAAGATGATCAGGCCCGCAAGTACCGGGTATGGATCGGGGCTCCAGATGTAGACAATATCTTCGTCAGGAAGTTCATTTTTGCCGGGTTGCAGCCCGGAATCATCTGGTTGCATGTTCATCTGCCCGTATCCTTGTGGCCTTTAAAAAAAAACCTTACCTCTTCTTCATCTGGTACATATGCCAGATCTTGCAGGCGCCCTCGTGGCTCACCATACACGGCCCCACGGGATTTCTCGGCGTGCAGACCTTTCCGAAGAGTTTGCAGTCCCCGGGGTTGGCAAGACCTCTCAGGATCTTGTCGCAGCTGCAGGCCGAGTGCTTGGTGATGTGTTTGAAGACGATACCGTACTTTTTCTGGGCATCGTACTGCTCAAACTCCTTCCTGATACGGAGCCCTGATCCCGGAATGACCGGAAAACCGCGCCACTCAACATCGGATGGCTCGAAGACCTCGTACATGATCTTTTTCGCCTTGACATTGCCCTCGCGGCTGACGGCCCGCGGGTAAGCATTGTCCACCCGGGTTGTGCCCTCCTTCACCTGCTTTGCGAGCATCAGGAGACCGAGCAAAATGTCCTCGGGTTCGAACCCGGCAACCACCTGCGGGACGGGAAAAGCCTCGTACTCCTCGTACCCCATCACGACACAGACATGGCCCGGGAGCATGAACCCGTCAAGTTTTGCCTCGCCCTGCTCAAGCAGCCACTTCATTGCAGGGGGAACGATGCGGTGACAGGAGAGGATCGAGAAGTTCTCTGGTGGCCGGGTAAGGAGCGTTGCGGCAACGGTCGGTGCGGTCGTCTCGAACCCGACCGAGATGAAGACCACCTCCTTGTCGGTCTTCTTTGCAATCTCGACTGCTTTGTGGATGCCCTGCACGATCCGGACATCGCCGCCGCAGGACTCTAAGGTTCCCTCCGACCCGGGGACATGAAGAAGGTCGCCGTAGGTGGCAACGATGCAGTCCCTGCATGCCAGTTCCAGCGCGGCATCGATCTCGCCCTGCGGCGTGATACAGACCGGGCAGCCGGGCCCCATCACGATCTTCAGCTGATCGGGGAGCAGGCTGCGCAGGCCGGAGCGGGCGATGGCCGCCTCGTGCGTGCCGCAGATGTGCATGAAGGTCATGTCCCGGTCAACCATCTCGTGCAGTTTTGCTGCAATGTCCTTTCCCGTCGCCATAAACGTCTCGAAAGTATTAATCGGGATATGACATAAGAGTACGGGTATGGATATGAATATGATCTATGCCGCAGGGATCATCCTTGCCGGTATCGTTATTGCTCTTGTTGCACGCAGGATCGTTTCCTGGCTGAAAGTGAAGGCAGAGGAGACTGACACGATGTGGGATGACATCGTGATGAAAGCGATCGGGACGCCGGTCCAGTTCCTCATCGTGGCGTTCTTCACCGATTATGCCATCGTTACCTATACCACGCTGCCGGCGCAGTACCCGATCCTCACCGACCCGCGCCTCATCACCAGCTTCTGGATCTTCATCAGCGCATGGATCCTCTCCTCGTTCCTGCATGACATCATCAGCACCTACGGGAGGGCAATCGCCGAGAAGTCTGAGGGCGACTGGGACGACCGGCTCATCGAGCTCTTTGAGCTCATCAGCAAGTACTTCATCTGGTTTATCGCCCTCTTTGCGATCTTCTCCATCTTCGAAATAGACATCGCGCCCCTCCTGGCAGGCGCTGGCATCGCCGGCCTCGCCATTGCGCTGGCGGCCCAGGACATCGTCTCCAACTTCTTCTCCGGCGCCCTCATCACCATCGACAAGCCGTTCAAGGTCGGCGACCGGATCATGATCGACAAGTATATCGGTGATGTCATCTCGGTCGGACCCCGGAGCACCCGGATCAGGACGCTGGAGTATCAGGTTGTCACCGTCCCAAACAACAAGATCACTTCAGATTATGTGATCAACTACGTCATGCCCGACCCCAAGCTCAAGATGACCCTGCCGATCTCGGTTGCCTACGGTACAGACATCGATAAGGTTACAAAGATCCTGTTCGAAATCGTCAACAATGCTGTGGAGAAGACTGACTTTCTCCTTTCCGACCCGGCACCCAAAGTATTCTTTACCGAGTTTGGGGCATCTGAACTGAAGTTCGTCATCATTGTCTGGTCGAAAGCCTTCAACACATCCTATGAAGTCAAAGATACCATCAACCGAGGCATCAACGCCCGGTTTGCGGAAGAGGGGATCGAGATCCCGTTCCAGCAGGTCGACATACACATGCGGACCTGAACATCTCATTTTTTCCGATACTCTTTTCCCGCAGATTATAATGTGTTGCATCATCATGGGTCTGGCATCTCCAGGTCCTGCCTTCTTGAGACTGCGCTTCTGGAAGTTCTCGAATACCTTACCGGGCACATTGGGGTGATGGACGGGGACCACCATCACCTTGAGAATGCCGATCTTGTCCTGCAAAATTCCTGCTGGTATACGATCCATGCTTCGATCAGGGGCTCAAACCTTGCGAGCCTGCCTGAACCCATTCGCCGGGCAAGTGTTGATATGATGGTGTCGTGCTTTGCAATCGCCGTCAATGTCGGTGCCCTGGTAGTCCCGCACCCCTTCTTCTTTAAGTGAGATATCGAACGGGACAAGGCAGCGCAGCAGCTCGCTACATCGCTTTAGGAACTGGATTGCCACGCGATGAAGTATGGTGTCACGTTTTTTGCCGAGAACATGGGCAACTGGCCGTACTTCTTCTTAAAGACCCCGGACTTACTTCCGCTGATCGGCCATACCCCTTTTGCTCTTGATGTGGGGCATGCTAACCAGAATACCTGCCTGGACGTGTTCCTTGCCCACCTCTCCTGCTAATTCCACCTGCATGACATTGACGCGCCCGGGGGTTCGCAGGCAGAAATCGGAGACAGTATGATCGACTTTTCACCGGTCATGAATGCAACCCGGAGGGCAGGAGTTGTACCGGTCATAGGGGTGAAAACGCTTCAAGAGCGTTATGACAACCATCGAACGCCACACCGCGCTCTGATGCAGAATCAAATAAGAAAAGAGCGGCGCGGGGAGGGAAAAAGCTGGAGAGCATGCCATCAGCACAGGGATTCTCCGCAATGTTTTATAGGAAGTACTCACAACGTAGTTAGGCAACCGGTCACGATGGATGAGCAGCCTGTTTTTGTCCCCGTGAAAAGAGTTCCCGGTACTATTCAATGCATGCCTATGTGACACAGCCCGGCAGTGTGCCTCCTTGGTAAGGAGGAAGTCCCGAGTTCAAATCTCGGCATAGGCTTGAATTCTTTT
>DUHF01000119.1 GCA_013331015.1 Methanoregula sp. | reverse complement strand
TTCACGATCCCGTGGCGGGCGATGTCCCGGAGGAACTTGAAGATGCTGATAAAATTGGATTTGCCGGCTGCATTGGAGCCGATAACGACATTGAACCGGGTCAGGTCTACGTCAATCTCAGAGAAACTCTTGAAATTTTCCATATGGATGTGGTTGATGGTCATGGCAGGACACCGTTATTTCATCGTCAGCATGCAAGAAAAAGAAGGTATTGGTCCAGAGGGCGGGGGACTTAATAAAAAAGATCAGGGAAGGCCAACCCATGCGGGGTTGAGCTGCATGATGGCATAGGTCAGGTAGAAGGCGAACGTCACCCAGATAAAATACGGGATGAGCAGGGCCCCGGCACCGGCCGTGACCCGGAACGCCTGGATGACCGTGCAGAGCAGGATTGCCCAGAGGGCGATTATCACCATCAGGGCGAGGAACAGGGAGTGCAGGGAGAAGAATGCAAACGACCAGCTGACATTGAGGAGGAGCTGGAAGAAGAACAGGGAGACACCAAACTGGACTTCGCGTTTTTGCAGTCCCCGCACCAGCATCAGGTACAGGGAGAGACCCATCATGACATAGAGGGCAGTCCAGACCGGGGCAAATACCCAGGAGGGGGGCGTCAGGTCAGGTTTCTCTAATCCCGCATACCAGGTTGGTATGGAGGGAGTGGTATAATACGATCCGACATAACCGGCAAGCAGGCATATGCCGAGCGCAAAGGCGAGGAGGAGGATCTTATGAATCAGGGATTTTGGCACACACGTTCACCAATAATGGATATTGGAGAAGGGGAATAATAGATTGTCGGATGCCTGCGGTTATGGCAATATTCACGAAGCGACTGGCAAAAAATGGCTGGACAGGTTGCGAGGGTCAACCCGGGTCCTGACAACCAGGCGGATTCGGAAATACTCCCAATCCCCTGCGATAATCTCAGCCGTCCCAAAATGACACCTTCGCGGCAATTCGGGTATACCAGGAGGTGGATGAATCCATCGGTTATTTTTCCCCCGTGAAATATCGGCGGGCCGGAGTTTTCTTAAAAAAAAACCCGGCTGCCGGAGATTTCATCCGGCAGGAACCAGAACACCATTGGGAGAGACGATCCTGAGATCCGCAGGATCCGTTACACGATCATTTCCGGGAAAACCGGAGGGAGTCGAGCCAGGAGAAGACCCCGCGGGAGTACTGCCCGGGGATCACTCCTTCGGCAACGGACTTCACCTCTTCAACGGAATAGAAGGCTTTCGGGTTGAACTGCTTGATGATCCCGATCACCCGGGAGAGGTCCTGTCTCCTGACAATGGTGAAGATAACCTTCACCGGGCCAATCCCCCCTGTACCATCGACACTGGTTACGCCATAGTTTCGGGCCCTCAGGCACTGGAGAAGCGGCGCAGGATCATCCGGGGTGATGATCCGCACGATGACAAGGCCAATCGAGATCTTCTCCTCAATGACCATGCCGATATAGGTGCCCGCGGCAAACCCGGCCCCGTAGGCAAGGTATGAGGCGAGGTTGGTGAGGTTGTTCATCACCTGCCCGATGGCAAGCAGCCAGATGATCACCTCGAAAAAGCCGATGAGGGGTGCGAGATACCGGATCCCCTTGGAGATGAAGATGACCCGGATGGTACCAAGCGTAACATCGCAGATCCGTGCAAGGAAGATCAGGATAGGAAGGATGACATACGCAAAGATTTCCGGTGAACCGAACGGTTCCAGCATTCGTGTACAAGGTTCCTGATGGAGTGGCTAATAGTTTTTGGTGAAACCAACAATGCGGTTACCGGCCGGTATTACCCGATCCAGCCCGGTATTTCTGAAGTGCCGGGGATTATGGCCAAAAAAAGGAGAGGGGGTGATCAGGAATCATCATCGGATGTGGCATTGAGGATCGTGAACTTCTTTGTCCAGGTACCGTAGAGCGTTCCCTCGATATTGAGGACCTGAACATCCCATTCGCCAGACGTGATCTGCGGGTTCCGGTTCGCGTTGAGATCGAGATCGCAGGTGATCCTGGCACCGGAGGAGGATACCGGGGATGTGCAGGGGATCTCGGATGTGCCCCGGACCAGGCTGACTTTCACCGCTTCATTGAAATTCTCGCCACTGATCGAAAGGCCGCTGTGGTCGTTCATCTCGAGTTTGTTCGGGATGACACCGGAGATGATCGGGGCGGGATCGCCGACCGTGAATATCGAAGAACGCGAGGCGGTCTGGCCATCGGGATTGGTGACGATGACGTTATAGGAACCGGTCTCCGCATTGCGGAGGTTGAAGGTACAGTCGATCTTTGTTGCAGAGACACTGACCCCCGTTCCGATGATTGCCGTGCTTCCCGGCTGGAGCAGCTTGGGAACCGCGCCGGTCACAAAATTGGTCCCGGCAATGGAGACCGTAACCATTGCATCCGTGGCCCCTGATGCCGGGGAAATAGCCGTCACCGATGGCGCACTGCCGGACAGGATCGTGGGCACAGGTGTTGCATAGGTTGGCGTCACGATGGGAATTGCCACCACGGAAACATGCGCAACCGTCACCGGGTAGACCTTCTCGACTACCGTGCGGGAAGCCCATTCAGTGCGGTTGTCGATGTAATGGCCCCAGGACCCGTCCGCATTCTTATGAATCCATTGCCGTTCGTATTCATCCTTTACCGGATCGAATTTTCTGATGACATAGAGCTGCGTTTCCCCTCCGGAGGAGGTTCTGGCAATGATGTCACCGGCCGCGAACTGGGCTGATGGCAGGGTAGTCACAACGGGGGTTGCCGCAGGTGAGCTGGAATCATCCGAACAACCCGCAATAAAGACCCCGATGATGAGAAAAAGGCAGATAAGAAACCCGGACCTGAACGTGTCGGTCATACTAGTATCGTAAGCGAGTTCACCCGTATAAGAGTTATTGTCGGACGATGACGGAAAAC
>DUHF01000103.1 GCA_013331015.1 Methanoregula sp. | reverse complement strand
AATTTCAAGTACAGCGGGTTTCCCCCGGATGGGATGAGCGGGAACCGGGGGTGGGGGGTGTACCTTGAGGATCCGGATCTTGCCCGCTATTTCATCTCGGTATTCATGTTCGATCTCAACGATGGATCGGTTAAACCTTATCCGGGAACACCGGGAAATGATGAATCCCCTCCCTTGCAAAAACGCCGGAGTGAATTTTTGCCCATGCAGTTTGCCGGCGCATCTGTCCGGCCGGTCATCGCCCCGGATACCAGCCGGGAGATCCTGGACCTTATCGGATCCGCTAAAAACAAGATCGAGATCGAGCAGGCGTACATCACGAACGAAACACCCCTCACGCTCAACCCGTATCTTGCGGCAGCCATCAATGCGTCACGGCGCGGGGTTAACGTACGGGTTCTTCTGGATTCCTACTGGTATAACACGGAGGATACCGCGGATAATGACGAGATGGTTGCCCTGATCAACTGGATTGCCATGGTCGAACAGATCCCGCTTGAGGCGCGGTGCGCGGATCTCACCACAACGGAACTGGATAAGATCCATAACAAGGGTGTTATCGTGGACGACCAAAAAGTCCTGGTCAGCAGTATCAACTGGAACCGTAACTCTCCGAATTTCAACCGGGAAGCAGGAGTTATCATCGACCATCCGGGCGTTGCCCGGTACTTCGGTGATGTCTTCGATGATGACTGGGCTCCTGCAATAAAGAGCCCCCGGAATGAATTCGACTGGCCAAAATTAGCGATCGTTACTGTCGTGATCGCCCTGTTGCTGGTGCTCTACTATCGTCGCCATATCCGCTGAACCGGGAAAAGGGGAGTTCGAACTCCGGTAAAGGCAAAGGATTATTTTTTTAGAGAATCGGAATTTTGTGGTTTTTTTCGTGCACACTGGCACACATCACAGAGATTGACATCACTTACGCCGGTTACGACGGCAAGTGCCCAGCGATCGATGATCGCGTCGAGTTCTGTGGAGATCTCCACTTCGCCTGCACCCCGTTTCCTGCTCAGGTACTGCGACACTGCTGCACGGGAAACCCCGAGTCTCTTTGCCGCGTCACTCTGGCTGAGCTCGTGCTTCTGGATAAGGCGCGATACCATCTCTGCCCTCATCGGGGGCAGCAGGCTTCGCACCATGGTATCACAGTGCATGAGGGTACAGGTATGCCTGGTCATACGAATGCGGTCTGGGGTTTGCAGGTATCTGGTGTTTTCTGCTGGTAGATGATCTGCCGTGCATCACGGAAGTTGAACTTCTCGATGATCAGCTGGCGCTCTTTGAGTTTCTTTAAGGCATACCGCACGGTTCGCGGTGCAAGGCGGGTCTTTTCAACAAGGTCCTTGTGGGTCATAGCCCCACCCGCATCCAGGATTGCCAGCACCGTCTTTGACGATGGTGGTAACGTTGTAGGATACATAGTAATATGTTAACACTGTTAACATATGAACCTGTCGGTATTTTATAGTTTAATTATTATAAGATAAATTATGCTCGGGCACCAGGAACGGACCGCGATCCTGCTCCTTCTTGGGGTTGCTGCGGTAGTCTTTGCTGCGCATGGTCTGCTGACTGTTCTTGGAAAGCAGCCGTTTGCCCAACCCTTCACGAATTCGTCAAAAGACGGTGAGCTGGTATTTTTCAATGGCACCATTGATCAGGCAATGCTCACGAAAAACGGCGGACATGTAACCCTGCGCATCCGGAATATCTCGGTTTTCATCCCATCACAGGCAGCACAGGGGTTGGTATTCCAGAAAGGCCAGCAGGTTGCCCTGTATGGGATTGTTGAGACCTATCGCGGGGAAAAGGAGATCGTGGTAAGTTCTCCCGGGGATATCAGGATCGGCTGAACGAATCCTCGTCCGGTTGTCTGATGGATTTGTCTAAAAAAAAGGGCAGATCATGCTATCCTGCGGGTCTTTGTGGTTTGATCCGATGTACCTGCTGGAGATCCTGTTCGCTTCTCCTGTTCCCGCGCTATGGCTTCAAGCGATTTCTGTGCTGTATTCCGGACATCCTCGTCCGGGTCCTGCAGGGATTTTGTCAATCCTGCAACAGCCCGTTCATCGGCAATATTTCCCAGTGCCCATGCAGCATTCTTCCGGACGGTCTTTTTCGTGTCTTTTAAGAGTTTGATGAGGGGAAGGGTTGCGCGGGGATCTTTCAGTTTCCCAAGGCCCCATGAAGCCCCGACACGCAACCATTTGTCCGGGGATTTCAATGCGTTGATGAGGGGCTCCACACACCGGCTGTCACCGATCCTGCCAAGAGATTTTGCTGCCAGCCACTGGACATCAACATAGGGATCGTTGAGAGCTTCGAGCAGTGGTTCAATGGCAGTGCTGTCCCCTGCGGTTCCCAGAGCCTCGGCCGCTTTCCAGCGGAAGGTGAGGTTGGGATCCTTAAGAAGCGCGATATACCCCTTTACCCGTTCTTTCCTCCGCTCTTCCAGAATCCCGGGATCTTCCGGTTCCGGCTCACGGGATGGGCTTCCCTCGGAATCTGACAATTCTGCATCCCCCATCGTAATCCTTCAGCCTCTCATTCGTGATAATGAACTATTAACTTTTCCCGGTACTCCTGCCGCAATTCCCGCGGTTTTGCAGATGAAAAAAGAAAAAGATTAATGAGAATAGCAAAAAACCGGAAAAAAAACAGAGAAAATTTTCCTATTGCGGGAAAATCTCCAGGGTAACAGAAAAATTCCTGACGGTGTGGGTGAGCGAGCCCATGCTGATGATATCTGCCCCGGATGCTGCATAGCCAACAAGGGTTTTTTCATCAATGCCTCCGGAAACCTCGATGGTCACCCGATCACGCAGCCCCGCCTTTTTTAAAAGCACGAGCGTATCAGCAACCTGTCCCGGAGTCATGTTGTCAAGCATGATGATATCGGCACCGGATTCAGCCGCAAGGAGTGCGTCATCCCCCGATTCGACTTCGACTTCGACTTTCTTGTAGGCCGAATATGCCTTTGCCCTGCGGATTGCCTCCGGAATGGGGACGAGAGCGAGATGGTTGTCCTTGATTAAGAAACCCTCGCTGAGATTGGCACGGTGGGGATCGCCGCCCCCGATAAGGACTGCCTTCTTGTCAAGTGCGCCAAATCCGGGGCAGGTCTTCCGGGTAGCGGCAATCCGGCAGGCCGGGTTTTTTGCGCGGACCAGATCGCCAAGAACCCGGGTCCGGGTGGCGATACCGCTCATCCGCCCGATGATGTTCAGTGCAGTGCGCTCGACAAGGAGTATCCTCTTTGCACTTCCCTCAAGGGTCAGGAGAATCTCACCCGGGTTAACGACACTCCCGTCATCTTTGGCCGGTGTGACCCTGACTGTAAAATGGGAGAGGAGCGCTGTGGCTTCTGTGAGCCCGGCCACAATTCCTGAGTCCTCTGCACGGATTACGGCACGGGTGTCAACATCCGGGATAATAACGTCAGAAGTGATATCCCCCTTAGGGGCGTCTTCCTCGATGAACCGGAGCAGGTAGGCGATGGAGACCATGGATACGTCCCGGGATCAGGTCCCTACGATGATCGGGTCGCTCAACTTCTCCAGCAGGCAGAGGATGGAGAGTGCTGCAAGGTAGCTGGTTGCCGGGTTATCGGGACTGGTGAAGTTGGTCACCTTGATGTAGGCCTCGCCAAAATCCCCCTCGAAGAAGAGCTCGTGCACATTCCGGTCAACTTCCGGGTCAACCCAGAGTTCAACGTCTGTGTCCTGCCCGGCTGCAAGGCTCATCGCTACCGAGACATTCACATTCTTTGGAAATGCCTTGATGCACTCGTTGGCTTTTCCGGAAAAGATCATCTTCCGGGTATTTGCAGTAATACCCAGAGATGCCGGGCTCTTCGTGGTCCGGAGGAGCAGCCGGCTGATCCGTGAGATTCGCCCGATCTTTAAGTTGTCGAGGCCGAAGATGGCTCCGCTTGGGATGTAGACCTTCCTCTTATTTTCAATGGCTGCTGACCGGACCTTATGGCGGAAGTCCTTGTCGGTGAGGGCACCGACACTCATTATCACCATATCTTTTCCTGCGGCAAGGACATCAAGGGTGTAACTCCGGGCGGCGTTTACTGATGCCGCCTCAACGATAATATCGACATCCGCATGCAGAAATGATGCAAAATCCTCATAGGACTGTGCACCTGCGAGAGCTGCGATCTCCTCTGCCCGTTCGGGCACCTTATCGTAGACCGCCGAGATCGCAAAACCGCTGGCATGGACTGCAATGATATGGCCGATATTCCCACAGCCCAGCAGCCCGATCTTCATCATGACTAACAGATTATGGGTGCAATCGGTTAATGGTTGTGCTGATGGTGGATGTGCCAGTAAGGCAATTATTGGGGACGCCCAATGGATACTGCAGTAACCGCGATGAAAACTATGCCCCTTCAGGATCCCGGTGCGTGGCTCGAACCGTTGTCCGAGCGGCGGGTCTATATTGAGACCTACGGGTGCCGGTACAATTTCGGGGACACGGCAAAACTTATCGAGGTCCTCAAGTGCCGTGGATCAACGGTGGTCTCTTCGGAAGATGAAGCAGATGCCGTTGTCGTCAACACCTGCACGGTGGTTGCCTCAACCGAACGAAGGATGCTGCGCCGCCTCGCGCAACTCCGAAATCGCCCCCTTTTTGTGACAGGATGTATGCCCGTGGTTCAGGCTACTGCCATCCGAAGTGTCTGTGATCCCGTATTTATCGACCCTGAAGCGATCCAGCAATCCTACCGGCGGGTGAATACGGTTGCCGGTGGAGATACGGGGATCGTCCAGGTGGCGCAGGGGTGCCTGGGGAAATGTACCTATTGCATCACCCGGCTTGCCCGGGGCCGGCTTAAGAGTTTTTCCGGTGCGGAGATCCACGATCAGGTAAGGGCATTTTCCCGCGCAGGTACCGCGGAGATCCAACTCACGGCACAGGATGTCAGTGCATGGGGGAGGGATTCTGGTGCATCATTTCCCGATCTCCTGCGGCAGATTTCTGACATTCCTCCGCCGTCCATGCTCCGAATCGGGATGATGAACCCGGCATCGGTTATGGGGATCATCGATGATCTCGCTGATGCATTTTCCAATGACCGGATCTTCCGGTTCATCCACCTGCCGGTACAGTCGGGATCGGATGCCGTTCTCGCACGGATGGGGCGGGAATATTCAGTTGCCGATTATGAAGAGATTGTTCGGACATTCCGAAGAAAGATGCCGGACGTCACCCTGATGATCGACATGATAGTGGGATTTCCTTACGAGAGTGAGGATGAATTCAACGATTCGCTTACCCTTCTCGATCGCGTCCGGCCGAACAAGGTGAATATCACCCGCTACTCAAAGCGCCCGCTCACCCCGCTTGCACAGGAGAAAGATTTCCCGGACTTCGTGAAAAAAGACCGTTCACGCCTTATGAACACTCACGCGGAACGGATCTATGCTGAGATAAATCGTCCGCTCATCGGAACAACCGTTCCCTTCGTCGTTACCGAGATCATCCGCCCGGGATCGGTTATGGGGAGATCCCCGGCCTATGTGGGGATAGTCATCAACGAAGATCT